>JBBRVM010000111.1:0-9315 GCA_038246865.1 Burkholderiales bacterium | reverse complement strand
ATTGCATGGCGTCGCTGAACGAAGGCGTCATCTTTACCAACGTCGCTCTGACGGACGATGGCGACGTGTGGTGGGAAGGTATGTCCGCACCGCCCGCGCACCTCACCGACTGGAAAGGCCGGGACTGGACGCCGGCCGACGGCAAGGCCGGTCGCAAGGCAGCGCATCCGAATGCGCGCTTCACTGTCGCCGCCACTCGAAATCCCGTGCTGGACCCTCAGTGGGACGATCCTGGCGGGGTGCCGATCGATGCGTTCATCTTCGGCGGACGTCGTTCAACGACCGTTCCGCTGGTGACGCAGGCGCGGAGTTGGGTCGAAGGGGTCTACATGGCCGCGACGATGGGTTCAGAAACGACCGCCGCCGCGGCCGGCAAGCAAGGTGTCGTTCGGCGGGACCCGTTTGCCATGCTGCCTTTCTGCGGTTACAACATGGGGGATTACTTTGCCCATTGGCTGCGAATGGGCGCCAAACTCCATGCTTCCGGTACTGAAGTGCCCCCGATCTTCTGCGTCAACTGGTTCCGGACCGACGCCGCAGGCAAGTTCGTATGGCCGGGTTTCGGCGAGAACATGCGGGTACTTGAGTGGATTCTGAAACGCGTAGAGGGTAAGGGTGCAGGTGAGGAGCACGTCTTCGGGCTGTCCCCTACCTACCAGGATCTCACGTGGGACGGCCTTGACTTCACCGAGGAGCAGTTCCAGACGATCACCTCCACCGACGTAATGCCCGGAATATCGCGCCTGAGACGGCGAATCAGCTCGCCACCGACCCAGATCGCATTCGTGACCGGAACCACCGAGCGCAATGATTCAAGGCTCGCGACCGCCTGTTTTGAGCTAAACGATGCCGAAAACGACAGCACCACCACGTCCGCCTCGAACGCAACCGCAGCCGCTGCAATTTCAGGAATCGGCACCTGAGTCCCCAGCGACACACACTGTACGCCCTCGGGAGCCAGCAAGGCCTCCACCATCAATAAACCAAGCGTGTTCACCTCGTTCGGCAGCGTCGCCAGCACAATGCGCGGCGGCTGCATGCTGTTCGCGGCAGGCAGCATCGCCGCGCGCAAAACCATCTGCACCTGCTCGGTGTAAGCGCGCTCCTCGAACACTTCCACCTCGCCACGCATCCAGGCCTCAGTCACGGCTCGGTTGAGCGGCGCGACCGTCTCGATCACGAATTCCTGTAATCCCTGCTTCATCAGCGACAGGCTTAGCAACTGACGCAAACCACTCGTGTCGTGGTCGTGAACAAGGTCAAGAATCTGCCGCTGCAAGTCACCGGACTCGTCGCCGCGACGGGGACGCGTCTGGCGATTGGCCAAAGTGTCGAGGTCGGTTTCTGACAAAGCCAGCAGCTTGCCGGGGCGATGCCCGGCGTCCATGAGCCGTTTGATTGTGCGCAGGCGCTCGACTTGCGGCAGCGGATACAGCCGCTCGCCATTCGGATCACGCTCCGGCAGCGGGAAGCCGTAACGCCGCTCCCACACCCGCAAAACGTCCTTCGACAAGCCCGTATCGCGCTCCACAGCGGCAATCGAGAGATGTGACGCGATGCTGGGAGGCGCCTCAATAACGGCGGAGATTTCGTTCGGAGAGGTCATTACGTCTAAAAGATTGAGCGAAGGGACGAATTCGGTGAAGACTCGGGAACCAAATCACAAACCGCAAAGCCGAATGCAGTGTAGGACAAGAACATGATACTGTCTAGGACATGAAATTGGTAACCCGTTTGCTCAGCCTTCTGGCCGCCTGGTCGGTAACCTCCGTTTTTGCGGCGGGCACCTGTCCTGCCGTGCTCAATCACACGGTCGAACCGCTGACCGGTGGCAAAGCGCAATCCCTCTGTCAATACGAGGGCCGCGTGGTGCTGGTCGTCAATACCGCCAGCGAATGTGGCTACACCGGCCAGTACGAAGGCTTGCAGGCGCTGTATAAAAAGTACGCAGATCGCGGTTTGGTCGTTTTGGGCTTTCCGTCTAACGCATTTGGTGGACAAGAACCGGGCAGCAACAAGAAAATCGCTGAGTTTTGTCAGGCCAACTTTGGCGTCACCTTCCCGGTGTTTGCCAAGGTCGAAACGATGCCATTGAGCAAGGATCGCGTCTTCGCGGGCCTTGTCGCAGCCACGGGCGCGGCGCCCAAGTGGAATTTCCACAAATATCTGATTGATCGCTCGGGCAAGCGGGTCGAGAGCTTTGAAAGCGGCGTGGAGCCCCAAAGTACGCAATTTGTGCAACGAATTGAAGCGTTGATTGCGCAGCGGCCCTAAATGCAGAATTGGCCGACGCGCCCGCTAACATTGATCCATGAACGCATTTGACCGCGCGCTTTATCCGGCGCCGCAAACTCTCGACGACACGCAGTCGTTGCCCGATGCCAGACATCTGCCGATTCAACGCGTCGGCATAAAAGCGCTACGCTATCCGGTGCAGATCGTCACGTCCTCCGGCGAGGTGCAGGGTACGGTCGCCACATTTGCCATGTACGTCGGATTGCCGGAGCAGGTGAAGGGCACGCACATGTCGCGCTTCATCCAGTTGCTGGAGGATGAGCGCGCGCCGATCAGCTCGCAGAGTTTCCTCGTGATGGAAAAGCAAATGCGCGAGCGGCTTGACGCCGCAACCAGTTATCTGGAGATGTCGTTCCCGTACTTCCGGCGCAAAGCGGCGCCCGTTTCCGGCGCTGAAAGCCTGCTCGATAGCGACGTCAAAATGATCGCCGAGACGGGTGTTGCGCACGGCACCCGATTGACCATCGAGGTCGTCGCGCCCGTCACCAGCCTGTGCCCCTGCTCAAAGAAAATTTCCGATTACGGCGCGCACAATCAGCGCTCGCACATCACCATTCGGGCCGAAGGTTCAGCTGAGTTATCGATTGATTCGCTGATTGACATTGCCGAGCGCGAGGCCTCATCAGAACTTTACGGCGTACTCAAACGCGCTGACGAAAAATTCGTCACCGAGCGCGCGTACGACAACCCCAAATTTGTTGAGGATCTGGTGCGCGACATCGCGCTAGCCTGTCAATCGCACGATCACGTCGGCGATTTCATGGTTGCGAGCGAAAATTTTGAAGCGATTCACAATCACTCGGCTTACGCCGAGATTTACGGGCGAGGCAAACTCGCCAAACTTTAGTTAGCACACAGGGAGAAATGGGTAGGCCGATAATAAATTGGGAAAACCAATGGCCTCGCGGAGTCGTACGAGAATGTACTAACAACGCTCGTACAGTTTGGAGTTCACATGCGCATCGCCATCGTTGGCGCTGGCATTTCTGGTTTGGGTGCGGCGCATTACCTCGAAAAATCGGGGCATGCCGTCACCCTATTCGAAGCCGCAGATTATTTTGGGGGGCACACCCACACGGTTGACGTAATGCTCTACGGGATTACTGCGCCCGTCGATACCGGTTTTCTCGTGTGCAACGATCACACCTACCCCAATTTGCTCAAGCTTTTCGCCGAGCTGGACGTTGATCTCGCGCCTAGCGACATGTCGTTTGCCGTGCGTGCTGACACTGACAATATTGAGTGGTCAGGCACCAGTTTCGCTTCGCTCTTCGCCCAGCCCACGAACGCGCTAAAGCCAAAGTTTTTGCGTTTTCTGGCGGACATCGTTCGCTTCAACCGCATTGCGACTGCGATGGTGCTGGCGGATACGGTGCCGCACATGTCGGTGCGCGATTTCCTCGCCAAAGAAAAATTCTCGGCACAATTGTTCGACTGGTACATCTGGCCGATGGTGGGCTCAATCTGGTCCAGCCCGCGCGGTGACGTGCTCGATTTTGAGCTGCCGATGTTGCTGCGGTTTTGTCACAACCACGGCCTCTTGCGCGTGACCAATCGGCCGCACTGGATGACGGTGCGCGGTGGTGCCAAAACTTACGTTCAGCGTATCGTTTCCAGCTTGCGCGATGCTCGAATCAAAACGCCCGTCCAGCGCATTGTTCGTGGCGTTGGTTTTGTCGAAATTACGACTGCCAGGGGGCACGAGCAATTCGACTCGGTCGTGCTCGCGTGTCACAGCGATCAGGCGCTGCGCCTGCTCGCGCACCCGACAGACGCCGAGCGCACCGCGCTTTCTGCCGTTCGTTACCAACCCAATCGCTGCGTGCTGCATACCGATGCGAGCCTGATGCCGCGTCGTCGCGGAGCATGGTCGGCATGGAATTATCTGCAGGTCAATGATGCCGATCAGGTGCGCCCGGTTGCGCTTACCTACTGGATGAATTTGCTGCAACCGTTGCCGTTCAAAACGCAGTTGTTTGAGACGCTAAACCCTCCCGTCGAACCACAAACGTCAAGCGTGCTTGCGGAGTTTGAATACTGGCATCCGCTGTTAAATCAGGCAGCGATTTCTGCGCAGAAAGACATCACTGCGCTGCAGGGCGAGAACCAGACGTACTACGTCGGCGCATGGCTGAAGAATGGCTTCCACGAAGATGGCCTGTCCTCCGCGCTTGACGTGGTGCAACTGATCGGCTCGGCGGAAAGCGAAATTGCGCTGGAGCTGGCGGCCGAATGACCACTGCCGCCATCATCATGGGTGACGTTGTGCATGAGCGGTTGCGACCGGCTCATCATCAGTTCACCTATCCGCTGTTTTGCCTGCGCATTCCGCTTGGAAAGCTCGGTGAAATTGGCGAACAGATGGCGGTGAATCGTCGTGGCATAGTGTCGTTTCAGGAGCGCGATCACGGTGCTCGCGACGGCTCGTCGTGCCTGACATGGATTAGGAATATCCTGGCGGCGAATGATATTGAGACCGAAGGCATCAGCGTAGAGCTGCACGCCTTTCCGCGCATGTTCGGTTACGTGTTTAACCCCGTGAGTTTCTGGGTCTGTCGTCGCATCTCGGGTGATGTTTCTGTGGTGCTGGTTGAAGTGAACAACACCTTCGGCGAATCACACAGCTATCTGCTCACGCCAACGTTGGGCGACAGCATTCGCTCTGGCGAACTGCTCACAGCGACGAAGCAGTTGCACGTCTCACCGTTCAATGAGGTGCGCGGCCAATACAGTTTTCGCTTCAACTTCGGCGACGACCGCTGGCTGGCCCGCATTGACTATGACGACGGTCAAGGCTCCCTGCTCAACACCCACATCTCAGGTGCAACGCAACCGCTGACGCGCGCCAACCTGCGCCGTGCCGCGTTGCGCTTCCCGCTGCAAACGCTCGCCGTTGTGGCACGTATTCATTGGCATGCGCTGCGACTATTCGCCAAGCGCGTGCCATTTTTCGGCAAACTTAGATCCAACATGACAGGAATTTCGCGCTCATGAGTGCATCATCATCAGGCACAACCTT
This sequence comes from Burkholderiales bacterium, assembly GCA_038246865.1. Lineage (GTDB taxonomy): Bacteria > Pseudomonadota > Gammaproteobacteria > Burkholderiales > Casimicrobiaceae > Casimicrobium. Next base: position 4,001 of record JBBRVM010000111.1, on the reverse strand, counting down.
ATCCGTCCTGCCAGCGTCGCTGCCTATTGCAGCCCGCGTGCTGTTCAAGCTGCTCGGCAGCCTGCGCCACGGACGAATCACCGCCATATTGCCAGACAAAAGTCGCCATGAATCTGGCACTGACGCGCATGGCATTCACGCCCACATTGAGATATTCGATCTCGGCATTTGCACGCAAATTCTCACCGGTGGCGACGTCGCTTTTGGCGAGGGCTATTTCAACGGTGCATGGGATTCCCCGGACCTGGTCGCGCTGCTCACGCTGCTCGCAAAAAACCAGAACGAACTGATGCCCGCGTTCTACGGCAAGGGCTGGAAAGGCTGGCTGTTCAAGCTGCGCCATTTACTGCGTACCAACAGTAAGAAACAGGCGCGCAAAAATATCGAAGCGCACTATGACCTCGGTAACAATTTCTACAGCGTATGGCTCGACTCAACGCTTACTTATTCGTCGGCGATTTTCAACGGCAATATGAGCGGCGATCTCGCCGAAGCACAAATCGCCAAGTACGAGCGCATCCTCGCCGAAATCAATCCTCCGGTCGGCGGACACATTCTCGAAATTGGTTGCGGTTGGGGCGGCTTCGCCGAATACGCGGCGAAATCGCGCGGCATCCGCGTCACCGGCATCACGCTCTCGCCCTCGCAGCTCGAGTTTGCCGAGAAGCGGATCGCCAACGCCGGTCTCACCGATCAGGTGCATTTCGCGCTCTGCGACTACCGCGACGTTGGCAAGCGCTTCGGCTCCAGCTTCGACGGCGTAGCGTCCATTGAAATGTTTGAGGCCGTGGGTCAGAAGTATTGGGACAGCTATTTCACCGCCGTGCAGGCCGCGCTGAAGCCGGGCGCGCGCGCCTGCGTTCAGGTAATCACCATTGACGAGAAGCGCTTCGAGCAATACGAGTCGACCAGCGACTTCATCCAGCAGTACATCTTCCCCGGCGGCATGCTGCCGTCGCCCGAGCGGTTTATGGAAAAGGCGAAGAGCAAGGCATTGACGGTTTCGACCGAGTATGAATTCGGACTCGACTATGCAGAAACATTGCGCCGCTGGCTGCGGCAGTTCGATGCGCGGCATGACGATATCGCGGCGCAAGGCTTTTCGGTTAACTTTGTGAAACTTTGGCGGTTCTATCTTGCCTACTGCATCGCTGGTTTTGAGGCGGGGAGCATAAATGTTGGTCAATACACACTCGTTCGCTAGATTGCAAAAGACGGTATTTGCAGCACCGCTGCTCTGCGTTTTTCTCGCCGTCTATAGCGCGCAATCGACCGGTCAAGTTACGGCACCCGTGTTGCCAGCGCAAGCCACCGCAGGCATGCCGTCGCTCAAAGCGATCGGCGGCGGGTTGCTTCGCGTTTTCGGCTTTCAGGTTTATAACGCGTACCTCTGGACACCGGAGGGCGCGTCGTTCGACCAAACCAAACCCCATGTGCTCGACATTCACTATCTGCGCACGTTCTCCGCCAAACAGCTTGCTGAGCGCAGCATCGATGAGATGCGCGGGCAGGGCGCAGGCAGCGAAGCGGTTTACCCGAAATGGGTTACCGAGATGCAACGTGTATTGGCCGATGTGAAAGAAGGCGATCGTCTGATTGGCATTGCGACGCCCGCCCGAACCGCGAAGTTTTTCCACAACGGAACGTACCGCGGCGAGGTCGCCGACGCCGCGTTCACCGATGCATTTTTCGGCATCTGGCTTGGCGAAAAATCGTCGCAACCGGGCTTGCGGGAACGCCTGCTCGGAAAGCGCTAATCGCCGTCAGTAGACGCAAGCTCGTGCAACCAGTCACCCGGCGCGAGCTTGTTCGCTACAGTCTCTTCGCCGCCCCACTCGCGATGGCGGCGCTGCCGATCTATGTGCATGTACCCAAGCTCTATGCGGAGTTGGGCCTTTCGCTCAGCGCGATGGGCGTCTTGCTCCTCGTGTTGCGGTTTGCTGACGCCTTCGTTGACCCGTTGCTGGGCCGTTGGTCGGATCGACTAAAAACGCGATTTGTGGCCGTGGCAATTGCAGCCGTCGCTTTGACGTTAGGCATGCTTGCGCTGCTCAATCCGCTCGCCTCTCCGGTACCTCTATGGGGCTGGCTAACGGGTTCGCTCATCCTCGTGTATTTCGGATTCAGCCTTGCCACGATTGCCTACAGTGCGTGGGGAGCAGAGCTTCCGCCCGATACCACATCGCGCACAAAGCTCACCGCGAGCCGGGAGGCTGTGGGCCTGGTCGGTGTGCTGATTGCCGCCGCGTTACCCTCCGCGCTCGCCAGTCAGAGTGGTTTAGGGCTTGCACGATTCTCGTGGGTATTTGTCGCGGTGTTGCTGGTGACGTTGCTAATTCTGTGGCGCTTACGCGAGGCGAAACTTGCGGTCGACAGCAGCCAGCACGCGCCGCTGCTCGACGTACTTAAAGATCGCCGGTTCGTCGCGCTACTAGCGGTCTTTGCGCTGAACGGAATCGCATCGGCCATCCCGGCGACGCTGCTGTTATTTTTCATCGATGACGTGTTGCGCGCGAAGGACTGGGAGCCGATTTTTCTGGTGAGCTATTTTCTCGCAGGCGCAGTCGCCATGCCGCTATGGGTTGCGCTCGCGAACCGCCTCGGTAAAGTACAGGCGTGGGGTATCGGCATGCTTTTGGCGGTGCTGGCCTTTTTCTGGACGGCAAGCTTTGGCGCAGGTGATCGCGTCGCGTTTCTGGTGGTCTGCATTGCCAGCGGTATCGCGCTCGGTGCTGATCTGGCGTTGCCACCCGCGCTGCTGGCCGACGCCATTGACAAGCAAAATGCCCGCGAAAAAACCGGCAGCTATTTCGGTATCTGGACGTTCGCCACAAAAGCGAATCTTGCGCTCGCAGCGGGCCTCGCGTTGCCCGTGATAAGCGCGTTCGGATATCGTTCGGGCGAACCGACATCGAATGTCGCTGCGCTAACGCTTGCGTACACACTACTCCCCTGCGCGCTCAAACTTTGCGCATTGGCCCTACTCTGGAAAATTCACCGTCGCTTTTGATACGGTTTAAAGGTACATCATGAAACACATCATTCGCTCATTCTTCTTTGCGCTTACGGCATGGCTGATTGCCGGTTGCGGCACCGTGCAAGTCGCAGACTACGCGCAGGAAAAGCCCAAGTTCGATCTGCAACAATACTTCAATGGTCGCGTCATCGCGCATGGCATCGTGCAGGATCGTTCCGGCAAAGTCATTCGCCGCATGACGGTAGATATGGTGGGCACGTGGGTCGGCGACACTGGCACGCTGAACGAAGATTTCACGTACGCGGATGGCAAAAAAGAGCGCCGCATCTGGACCATCAAGAAGCAGGGTGATCGCTACATCGGCACGGCGGCCGACGTCGTGGGCGAAGCGGTTGGCATGGCCGCAGGCAACACACTCAACTGGAAATACGTGCTTGCGCTTCCAGTGGACGACAAGGTCTACAACGTCGATTTCGATGACTGGATGTGGCAGCTCGACGACAAAGTCATGATGAATCGTGCGGTGTTCTCCAAGTTCGGTTTCAAGCTCGGTGAAGTGCTCATCACGTTCTATAAACAATGAGCACGCTCAACCCACCGATCCGCGACTGGGCAAAACAACGGGTCTGGATCATCGGCGCATCCACGGGGATAGGCAAAGCGCTAGCCGGTGCGCTGCTCGCGAAGGGCGCGCATGTGGCGGTGTCCGCACGCCGCGCCGAAGTGCTGGAAGAGGCGTTTGGTCAGCAGCCCCATGCGCTGCGCCTGCCGCTCGATATTACCGACAATCAGGCGATGGCCACCGCGCTCGACAGCATTCATCACAGTTGGGGTGGTCTCGATCTCGGCATCATCATGGCGGGCACCTACCGCGCCATGCGGGCGTGGGATTTGAACGACGAAGCCATCCGCGACATGATGCAAACCAACGTGTACGGCGCGATGAACGCCAGCGCGCTTTTGTCAAAGTATTTCCTTAAACAGGGCACAGGACACGTCAGCATCGTCTCGTCGGTCGCTGGCT
>JBBRVM010000110.1:0-9356 GCA_038246865.1 Burkholderiales bacterium | reverse complement strand
TAGCTTCTCGACACAGTCAGCGCCGTGCTCAATCGCGTCGGACAACACTGCTGGAGAGGCACGCGAACGCTCGTCGATCTCATCGATACAGCATACGAAAAAGGCGTCAAACTTTGCAGCACCGAAAAAACAACATTGGAGCAACGTCTGCTGCGCTCCGTAGAACTGAGGTGGTGGGATGTAACCATTCAGCCTAGAGTGGTACTTTTGTAAATGCTTAAACCCTAAGTTGTATTCGCATTTCGAGTCATCATCTTTTACGATGATTTCGCTTTTCCAATCATTTATCGGGTCGTCGTCCTACAGTAACCGTGACCCGGTTGGGCTGAAATGAACACTTCACAGCTCAGGAGTTGATCGTGGGACACGCAATTAAGTCATCTCGCGCAGCAACATCGGCGAAAACCGATGCCATCGCTTTGCTAACGGCCGATCACGCAGCGCTGACGGCAATGTTTGATGAGTTTGAAACATTGGCCAAGGCCTTACCGGCTGCGCCCTCAGGCCGACGCGCGCTCGCAAACAAAATTTGTCATTCACTCATCGCACATACAGCGATTGAAGAGGAGATATTCTATCCGGCCGTTCGCATCGCCCTCGAGGAAAGCCAGTTGTTAGACAAGGCTGAAGTTGAGCACGCAATCGCGACAACACTGATTGACGACATTCTGGCCATGGAGCCGAGTGATGACAAATATGACGCAAAAGTCCTCGTGCTCGGCGAACACATCAATCGTCACGTGAAAGAAGAAAACAATGAAATGTTTCCAAAGGCACGGAAAGCGAAACTAGACTTACCCGCCCTCGGTGAAATGATGGCGAAAAGAAGAAAGGAAATTCTGCACGGCAAGTCGGCACCGACAATCGAGTCTGTGGAGGAAGTTACAGTGACCAGCTATGTCCCACGAGGCGCGGGAGCGTAGCCCACTGCCAGATCAATGGGCAGGTTCTCAAGCCCCGGGCATTTCGACGCAACACGATCGTACGACCTGTGCAACCTCACTTCCCGACACTGGTGCCTCTTCCCTATTGATCTTCGCTCCACGACTCTATGCTCCGTTCTCGCCATTGGTTGGTTATCGTCGTCGCTGCTATCTCAGGCGGTCTACTTGCGCTTCTTGTTACCAACCTTTGGCCAGCCGAGCCCCGCATTGGCAAACTGCCCGCTAAACTATACGGCGTCAGAGACCCGCAGTTCGTGCGCGCCATGGGGGTTCTTCTTGGTCCGGGCTTAGTGAACGGTAACTCTGCGCGTGCGTTGTACAACGGAGATGAAATATTCCCTGCGATGCTTGCGGCGATTGCCTCTGCACAACAAACTATTACTTTCGAGACTTACATCTACTGGTCAGGAGACATCGGTCAAGCGTTTGCCGAAGCATTGTCCAATCGAGCTCGATCTGGCGTAAAAGTTCATGTGTTGCTGGACTGGGTGGGAAGCGGCAAGATGGATGATCGGCTGCTGCAACAAATGCGAGACGCCGGGGTGGAAATTCGCAAGTTCCACAAACCAGCCTGGCATACCATTTCCCGAATGAACAACCGAACTCACCGCAAGCTCTTGGTTGTGGACGGTGCAGTGGGCTTCACGGGCGGTGTCGGTATCGCAGAGAACTGGACTGGACACGCTCAAGACGAGAAGCACTGGCGTGACTCACACTTTGAAGTTCGTGGACCGGTGGTTGCCCAAATGCAGGCAACCTTTATGGAGAATTGGCTTAAGGTGACCGGAGAGCCGCTTCATGGCGAAGCCTATTTTCCGCACATCGACCCGGCGGGATCGACCGCAGCCCAGATGTTGTCAAGCTCGCCTGAGGGCGGTGCAGACAGTATGGAGTTGATGTATCACGTGCTGATCGTGGCCGCTGATCGATCCATTGATCTGTCGATGGCCTACTTTGTGCCCGATTCAATGAGTACAGATGCGCTGGTGGCCGCACTTCGCCGTGGCGTTCGCGTTCGCATCATTGTTCCCGGCGATATTACGGACTCGCAAATGGTTCGAGCCGCTTCGCGGCGACTGTGGGGACCGTTGCTGGAGGCTGGTGCCGAGATCTTTGAGTACCAGCCCACGATGTATCACTGCAAAGTGATCATCGTGGACGACTTTTTAGTGTCGGTGGGGTCCACCAACTTCGATACACGCTCCTTTCGCTTGAACGACGAAGCCAACCTGAACATTTACGACGAAAAGTTTGCGTCGCAGCAACGGGTTGTCTTTGAAAAGGACTTGGCCCGCGCGCGCAAGGTCAATCTTGTCGAATGGGCAAACCGTCCGTTTTGGGAGCGACTTCAGGAACTGCCGGGTGCAATATTAGGGTCACAGCTTTAGGCTGCGCTTAATCAGCCCACCGTTCTCATCCAGGGCTGCCCGCGATAGCGTGGAAACACGAGTGCCGACATTGCCAACACTACTCGCGCGAGAAAATCCGACGGGGCAGCGACATCCAATAAATAGACTGCTCACCCGATCAATACGTCTTTGATTGTCGAGACGCAAAACGGCGTCCCTGCGCGTGCCTGTTTGGTTTGCGCAATTGCTCGTGTTCCTTGCGTCTTTTCTTCTACCAGTGGCCGATCGCAAGCTCAGCGGCAGATAGGACGACAAGTTTCACGAACCTCTCAAGCACTTTACCAGTTTCTTTTTTGAGGTAAATATCAGCGTCTACAGTGTGTCTTCAGTCGGTCTTGCCGCAGGTTTTTTTCGTCGGCTGTTTCCCGTGTGACCACGGAGTCTGCCGAGAATGCCTGCTCCCAGCGAGGATCCCCATCGGCCGGAATTGACCATGTGAAGCGCACCCGAATCGCAATGCCATTCAATACGTCATCGGCGTCGAATACGCCCACTCCGTCTTAAAGTTGACCGATGACAGGCACGTCGAGACTGTGCGGATTCCTTGTATCCAGTCACCAGATCGCCCACTTCTTCGACGCCATATCGTAGGAACGAAAAGCGGCGGCACGATAGTCGCCCTCGGGCAGGCGAAGCAGGTTGTCCTCAACGTTGCCAAGGCCACCAAGAATTTTTCTCGTGCTTGACTCGCCACTGAAGTCCACCCACTCCTGACATCCGGTAAGGCGCTCCTTGAGCCTGCTGTGTTCGACCGTCCAATTGGCGATGATGAATCGAAGTCGTCGGGCTGGGTGTGTCTGTGTCTGGTATTCAAGCTGATTGCTCCGTGAATGAGTGTTTCTAATGTCTACTCTTGACCAGAACCGCCGTGGCCCGGCTGGCCCCGGCGTGTTCTCGCCGTGGAAGGGCTAGACGCCACGGGGCGAATCATTGTGCCGTTCCCCAAGCGGGATGGCTTCGCCCCAAAAGTTGTAGGCCAGTGATTTAGGCCATGCCACATACGCGGCGTCGATTTTGATCTGGAACCCGCCGTCCTCGATGAGTGAAGGTATGTCCCGGGTCAGGTGACAGCCGCCCGCAATCTTCGCCCAGTAGGGTTCCAGGCGGAATTGCCACTTCCTGACTGCGGCATCCGGGGCAAGACCGTGCTCGGCGAAAACCAGTTTTCCTGATGGCCGCAAGACCCGTTTCATTTCGCGAAGTGCTTGAAGCGGATCGGGTATCGAGCACAGGGTGTAGGTGCAGACAAGCGAATCGAATGACGCATCCGGGAATGGCAGCTCCTCTGCCGACGCTGTCACCAGATCGACCGCCAAGCCCGCCCGTTCACTTCGTTTCTGCGCAAGCCGGTTCATCTGGGTAGCAGGGTCGATGCCCACCAGTCGTTTGACCTTGCTTTTGTCGTAGAAGCCCATGTTCAAGCCCGTACCGATGCCGATTTCGAGTACGTCGCCGGAGGCGGTTGGCACGACCTTTCTCCGTTGCCTCGAAATCAGGCCGAGTCCGCAGGCGCAATCGAGCGCGTGTGGAAGGAGTGTGCGGTCATACCAAGATTCAGACATTACGTGTATCGAACTCCGAAGTAGTAGCGCCTCCCGTGTGAGCGCCGATTGAGCAAGGGGTTAGGCATCTCGGGTTTGGCAACCCTCGTTTGGCAAGCACGGGACGCCCATGCTAACGTTACCTAGCTCAATTCAACGACACCCAACCTATGTTGAACTTCGCGCAGTTGCTCGTGGCCTTCCTCATATGGGCTGGAAGTGCGCTTCTGTTCTGGCTTTTTGTGCGAGGCTTCCAACTGCGTATCTCGATGACGCGTTGGCCACGGATCCGGGGCGTCGTTCGCGAACATAACGTCCATTCGCATCGCGACCTTCATGGGCCAGGTCACCATCGACCAACGGTGACCGTTGAGTATTCTTCCGCTGGCCTCAATCACCTTGTACAGTGCGGTTCACCAACTCGTATGGGGTTCGCTCACAAAGAAGGAGCGCGATCCACCATGGCCCAATTCGCGATCGGCGAAACCGTTGAAGTCTACGTTGATCCGAAGGACCCTCAGAGGGCGTTTCTATATCCCCCAGAGACTCCAGCGCTGCTCATGCTTTTGCTCGGATCACTGTTTCTGTTTTTCGTCGGAGTCGGCATGAACTAGAGCGGCATCCGTATCAATACCGGGTCGTTTTACCGTAGCCCCCAAGGGCGACGGCTGAAAACTTCGATATTACGTGTGAAATCCGCTGGTCCGCCCTTAATAGCGCCGACCAGCGCAGGTCGTTTCTCTGATGTCTGCCGTTGGCGCTCCGCTTGAGCGATGGGTTCGCGAAGGAATCTGGCGCGCCTGCAAATCGCCCGAAAGTCACTCTGAATACTGCCTTTGAAATCAACTACTTAACGGGAGTAATTTGAGATGCCTCAACGCAACCACTCGAATGCTTCCCCGAGTTTTCTGGTCGGTTGTTCAGCAATGACCTGACCGTGAAATAGAACGATACGCTGGATGGGTAACAAAAAGAGTGGCTCAATACTGCGCCGTAGCAAGTAGGATGCGCATCAGTATGCGCACCGTGGTCGCGCCTATCACGCTGTAGATATCACGAACGGATGGTGCGCACTCTGGTGCAAACCCTACTTCGATAGCCAGCGACAGGGCACAGCTTCTTCATGCATCAGCCCTTGCATATGGGCTAGGAGTCAATTTCGGCAGAAATCATCTGGCGATTTTTATAGCTTAGCCAGGTAAAACACGGAAGGCAGCCAAAAGCTGTTGCCATGAGTCGGCGTTTTGGGGCTGTAAACAGCCCGGTTGCGTTCTTCCCTTACCGCCCCAACGTAGTCACATCCGCGTGCTACCGTTCAGCCCCCGCGCCTTTCACTGATTTTCCGAAGCCCATGACATGACGAGCTTGCAAACACGCCTCGGCGCACTTTCCACTGAACGTATCCAGGGCATTCGTCGTGGCATTGAAAAGGAAAGCCTGCGCTCCTTGCCAACCGGCGGCCTCGCGTTAACGCCGCATCCCTCCGCGCTCGGTTCCGCGCTGACGCACCCGAGGATCACCACCGATTTCAGCGAATCTCAGGTGGAACTGATCACCGGCGTTCATCCCGATGCCGAGTCCTGTCTGGCCGAACTTACGGAGATTCACCAGTTCACCTATCGCAGTCTCGCCGCTGCGGGCAACGAGATGCTCTGGGTGTCGTCGATGCCTTGCGGGCTGCCGACCGATGAGACGATTCCACTCGGGCGTTATGGCTCGTCCAACGTGGGGCGCGCCAAGAGCGTGTACCGCATGGGGCTCGGCCACCGCTACGGGCGGCGCATGCAGACGATCTCGGGTATTCATTACAACTGGTCGTTGCCGGGCGTGACGAGTGAGGAATATTTTTCGCTGATTCGTAATTTTCGGCGCCAGGCGTTTTTGCTGATGACACTGTTCGGCGCGTCGCCTGCGGTGTGTTCTTCGTTCGTTGAAGGCCGTCAGCATGATCTGCAAACGCTCGCCGAGTTCACGCGCTACATGCCGCATGGCACCTCGTTACGCATGGGGCGGCTTGGCTATCAGAGCGATGCCCAATCGTCACTCGCCGTGAGCTTCAACAGCCTCGAAGGCTATGGCGCATCGTTGCAGGACGCGTTGACGCGAAACTACCCGGCGTACGAGGCGATCGGCATAAAAAATCCCGGCGGCGATTACAACCAGTTGGCGACTACGTTGCTACAGATTGAGAATGAGTTTTACGGCACCATCCGGCCGAAGCGCGTGATCCATCCGGGCGAGCGACCGCTGCATGCGCTGCGCGAGCGCGGTGTCGAATATGTTGAAGTGCGGCTGATGGATCTCGATCCGTTTGTGCCGGTCGGCATCACGGCGGCGACCACGCGATTTATTGACGTGTTCCTGCTGCATTGCCTGATGAGCGACAGCCCGCCCGACTCGCCGCAGGAAATCGCGGCGCTGGGGCGTAATCAGCATAAGACGGCGGCGCGCGGACGCGAGCCGGGGCTCATGCTGGAACGTGACGGCACCGAGGTTTCGCTCATGGATTGGGGGCTTGAGGTGATCGGACAATGCGCGCCGATTGCGGTTGCGCTGGATGCTGCGCTGGGCGGCAGCTTGTACGCCGACGCTGTGGCCGCTGCGCAGCAATCGTTGCAACACCCGGACACCCTGCCCTCCGCCCGCATACTCTCTACGATGGCTACTGACTTCACCAATTCATTCGTCGGCTTCCTGCGTGAGCAATCAAGGCAAACGCAAACGCATCTGCTTGCGCTACCGTTCTCGGCCGACCAGCAGGCGCGCTACGAGGCGATGACAAAAGAATCCATCGCCGAACAAAAGCGAATCGAAGCGTCCGACAGCATGCTTTTCGAAACCTATCGCCAGAACTATGTTTCGCCGAAACGGTTGGGCGTGTAGGTCGGTCTTTATCCCCTCTCCCCTCGAGGGAGAGGTGCTCAAACTCCACGTCAGTGCGGCGATCCCTCGGTAGTGAGTGACAACCCCTTTCGCGCTAGACTCTGCCCATTAAAAATACGGACAACTTCATGGAACGCCGCCCCTTATTTCACGCCAATCTGAACGTCTCCGTCATGTGCCTGGGCACCATGACCTGGGGCGAGCAAAACACTGAGGCCGAGGCCCACGCACAGCTCGAGTGGGCGATGCAGCATGGCATCAATTTTGTGGATACGGCCGAGATGTATCCGGTGCCGCCACGCGCCGAAACCGGGCTGCGCACTGAGATCATTCTTGGCAACTGGCTGGGCCGTCCCGGCAATCGCGAAAAGATGGTGCTCGCGACAAAAATTGCAGGGCCGGGCCGACGTGACTGGATCAGAAACGGCGCGACGTCATTGACTAAAGAGAACATCATCGACGCCTGCGAAGGCTCGCTCAAACGCCTGCAAACGGACCACATTGATCTCTATCAAATTCACTGGCCAGATCGCAACGTCGCGGCGTTTGGTTCATGGCAATTTGACAGTAGCAAAGAGCGCGAAACCGTGCCGATCATCGAGCAGGTCGAGGCGATGCAGACGCTCATCAAGGCGGGCAAGATTCGCGGCTACGGCCTGTCGAATGAATCGGCCTGGGGCACCACGATGTTTTGCCGCGCGGCCGATGAAGTGGGCGCGCCAAAGCCGGCGTCGATTCAGAACACGTACAGCCTGCTGAACCGCAGTTTTGAGGGCGATCTCGCGGAGGTGAGCTATCGCGAACAGGTGCCGCTCTTGGCCTACAGCCCGCTCGGCATGGGCGCGCTGACCGGCAAATATGCGAAGGGCGCGATGCCGGTGGGTTCGCGCTTTCAGACGTTTCCGGACTTCTTCGGCCGCTTCCGCAGACCGCTTGCTTTGGTCGCAGCCGACGAGTACGCCGCACTCGCCAAAAAGTACGAGATGAGTCTGCTTGACCTATCGATTGCGTTCGCGGTGAACAAATGGTTCGTCGGCAGCGTAATTCTCGGCGCGACCAGCGTGCTGCAATTGCAGCAGTGCTTCAATGCCCATCATGTGAAATTGCCGCCAGAAATTTACGCGGAAATTGAAGCGATCAGTAGCCGTTATCTGCATCCGCAGGCTTAGTTTTTTTAGCTCAGCTTTTCGGTGAAAGCCTTATTGAACTAAGGCTAGCGATGATTTGTGGCTATTGTTGACTATGACGATAAATGGCACTTATCCCCAATGCAGTGGGGCTTTTAGCTTAAAGCTGTTGCGCTCAACGCATCGCAAGAAAGGCTCGAAATGTCTCCTACCGACACACTCGCTGCCCTAGGGAAACTGGCAGAACTGCCGGGTGACACGCTGGAGAACGCGATCCTGACCGGTGCGGACCCGGTTCTGCCGTCGTCCTTCGCGGTCGGTACTGCGGCTCAGGCAAGCGTTGCGGCGGCTGCGCTGGCTGCGGTCGAACTAGGCCATGTTCGCGGTCAGCCGTACCAGCAGATCAGCGTCGACATGACCCACGCCGCGCTGGAGTGCTCCGGCTGGTTCAGTCTTGACGGCGTAACACCGAACGTTTGGGACAAATTTTCCGGCCTGTATCGATGCGCCGATGGCTGGGTGCGCGTCCACGCGAACTTTGCGCATCATCGTGATGGCGCGCTGCGCTTGCTTGGGCTTTCGGCGGAAACTGCGCAACGGGCGGACGCGGAGCGTGAATTGTTGTCATGGCGGGCGTTGGACTTTGAGCAGGCGGCAGCTGACGCCGGACTCGTCGTCGCGGCCTGCCGCAGCTTTGCGGAATGGGACGCGCATCCGCAAGGGCAGGCAGTAGCGGCGTTACCGCTCTTGACCATTGAGCGAATTGGCGATGCAGCGCCACATGCGTTGCCTGCACTGAAAGCCGATGATCGCCCGCTCACCGGCCTGCGCGTGCTCGACCTCACACGCATCCTCGCGGGTCCCGTCTGCGGGCGAATGCTTGCCGCGTATGGCGCGAACGTTATGCTCATCAATTCGCCGCATTTGCCAAACATCGAATCGATTGCCGACACCAGTCGCGGCAAACTCTCAGCCCACGCAGACTTACGCACATCTGAAGGTCGCGATGCGCTGAACAGTCTGCTGGCAACGAGCCATGTCTTCGTGCAAGGCTATCGACCGGGTGGATTGGCTGAACAGGGCTTCGGCCCGGAGGCGGTTGCGCGATTGCGTCCGGGCATCGTTTACGTGTCGCTTTGCGCCTACGGCGACGCCGGGCCGTGGCACGCGCGGCGGGGCTTCGATTCGCTCGTGCAAACCGCCACTGGATTTAATTTCGCCGAAACAGAAGCCGCGAATTCCGCAGAGCCGAAACCGCTGCCAATGCAGATTCTCGACTATGGCACGGGCCATCTCATGGCGTTCGCCGCGACCACCGCGTTGCGTCGACAAGCGCTAGAAGGCGGCAGTTGGCACGTCAAAGTATCGCTCGCGCAGACCGGGCACTGGCTGCGCAGCCTCGGACGCGTGGCGAACGGTTTTTCTATTGACCGCCCGAAAGTGACGCCTTAC
>JBBRVM010000109.1:0-9417 GCA_038246865.1 Burkholderiales bacterium | reverse complement strand
GTGCCGGTATTCCGGGTGTTTCGCGGCAACGGCAGATTCCCCGACGACCCGAACCATCGCTTCACCACCAGCACAGCTATTTACAACGAGTTCATCGCGAAGGGGTGGGACGGCGAGGGGGTTAAGTTTTGTGTGCCGGGGTAATCGTCCAGCGCAAATGTGCTGCATGACTTTACCTATTTTTTCTTATGCAACGATTGGATGTGAATCATGGGTCTTGGCGACATCAAGCAGTTTTACGACGCTTACAAAACCATAAAGAAGTTTGCTGGATCTGGTGCTGTCAAAATAGTTCAGATTTCCAGTCGAGTCGATGCTCTGATCTTTGAATACGCCAAGATCAAGCCGCTAATTGCGAAGGGTCTCGGTATCGATCTGTTGTCTGGCATCCAGAAGAAACTTGGAGCCATCATTGCCGAATTGGAACCGATGATGCAAAGGGTTTTAGTTTTGCCAGCTGTGAGCAAAACCGCCGCATTCAATTACGTGGAGGACGCAATTGAGGCGGGCAATAACGTTCAAATGGCGTGCAACGAAATGCGGCGGATTGAGATTGAGCAATTCACCGGTGCATTGCCCGGAAGTGCGGGTAAAAAAGCCTATTGGCCGACAACGCGCCAGTCGCTCTTGCGCCTTAAGGACAACGCTTTTTCCGTTGCAGTTTCACTTCGCGGTACTGCCAATGCGATGACAAAAGACGTCGATCAGGCCAAGGCCACCATCGACACGCTTTTAGACGCCAGGAATGACAAGTCTGTCACCAGGGAGCTGCTCTACGATATGGAGAATCAGTACAAGCAGTGGGTGGACAGAGAGCGTCAACTTCGCGAACAGCAGGAACGGTATTTCGCAGGCGTAAACTTTTTTCAATTGAAGTTCGACGGCTATAAGGCAAGGATCGAAACGGGTGATGTGCTTTGGGTTAAGGAGCAAAAGAATTAGTGTGGTCACCTCACACAAAGTTTGTTGTCAATCGCGTTGAGAGAAAATTGCATTGATAGCGTCAAACAATTTTTTCTGTAGCGACCCGTGTTCCCGCAATCCGGTCATGTAAAAACTGCTTCGCGGGATCAACCAGCGCCCACAGAAAGTTTGCAAACAGCCCCAGAATCCACCAGGCGCTGCCTGATTTGCCGATGAGCATAAACATAGCCAAACCGAGCGCCGGGCCGATCCAGGTGGCTAGATAGCGGATTACGGCCTGCCGGGTGGTGACTTGGCCGCCATCGGCACTTTGTAAGCGCAATGCCCAGGTTTTGAAGGCTAGCGTGCGTCGGCCTTTGATCCAGAAATAGACAAAGTAGCCGCCGATGGAGAGGAAGAGGTAGGCCTGTTGCAGCCAGGCAATCGGGCCGGTGAGGATTTGCGGACGCATGCTCTTGGTCGACTCGCCGGAAAGGGATGCGAAGATGAGGCCGACGATGAACAGATAGGCGACCAGAAACAGTAGTTCGTGAGTGAATGCGCCGAAGCGTCGCCAGAGACTGGCGGGTTTTGATTCGAAAAGGGGAAGGGGGGCGAGGGGGGCTGACATCTGGGGCAAGATAATAGCCGTCGCGGGGCTTGAGTACGTGTACTGGCGGGCTTTTACCTGCGAACTTCACGCTTGATGGCGCCCCTAAAAATTAAACAGCGCTCACCTTCGCTGGCATCCTGAGCCTTTGCGAAGGATCAAATGGCCTGCGAGCAGGGTTGCTCTGTGCACTGATCGTCGCCAATCGACCTGATCCTTCGCTACGGCTCAGGATGACCAAACTTCTGAAATGAATCGTTAGCCGCGATGGGTAACGTATGCAGCATTCGCGGCTAAAACCGCTCCCACAATGCAGACTAATTGGGCGCTCATTCCGATCGGGCAGCGCAGTCGCGTGGGCTTAGCTTAGGGTTTTTTCGCGTCAACCGCTGGAGCGGGCGTGGCAGGAGCTACCGTCGTTGGTGTCGGAACTACTGGCGGAGCGGGCTTCGCCGCAGCAGCGCCTGGTTTGGCGGCTGGCCCCGGTGGGGCGGGCTTCGTATCAACCGTTTTTTTGCGCAATTCCTCGCGCTTTTCGGGGGGCAGGTTGCGGTACTCGTCCCATTTTTGCGGCACGGCAGCGCGCTTTTCTGGCGGTAGTTGCTTCAGTTCGTTGTATTGATCACGCGCCTTGCGACGTTCCTCGGGCGTCAGCTTGGCCCAGCCCACCATACGATCTTGCAGGTTCTTCTGCTGATCAGGTGTCATCTTTGGGTATTTCGCTGCGATCTCGCGCCATTTGCGCTTGCGCACGTCGCTCAGCGACTGCCAGTCCGTTTGCAGGGGGGCGAGGACTTTTTGTTCGTCTGGCTTCAGATCCTGCCACTTTTGCGCGAACGCGGCACCCGGAAGCAAAAGGCTGCCGATGAAAAGTAAAACGGCCGCGAGTTTTGCAACTGTCGCGGCCGGTATCGAGAAAAATGAGTTGTGATGAGCCGTCACGCTGTTCTCGGGGTTAAATCTACTGATCTTCCCGCAAAAAGTGCGAAAAACCTTTATCGAGGAGCGCATCCACCGGCACATCATCGGCGAGCAGCATCACGTCAACGTCCGCTGTGTCGCGCGCCAAAACGATCTCTTGCCACTGCTGAACGCCGTACGTAGACAACACGCCCGCAACGACCAAGCCTGTGGCCCAGAAACGGAAGTCGGTCACGCGATTGCGCCAGCCACCCGCCATCGCGAGCGTGCCGCCATTACCAAATGCGCTTGATGCTGTCTGCGGATCAAGCGCAGCAATCGCGCCACGGCGTGCCTCTGCAAGGCGATAAGCGATGCCCGGTTTTATGTTCTGTGCGGCTGCGTCAAGGTAGGGGCGAAGCGCCTTACCGACGGCTGCGATTTCGTGATCCTGGAGGAGAGTTTCTTCTTTTTTCATAATGTGATTCCTTTCTGGCGGAGCAGGGCCTGTAGTGCCCGAACCGCACGGGAGCAGTGAGTTTTCACGCTTCCCTCCGAGCAGCCCATCGTCGTGGCCGTCTCGGCAGTGTCCATGTCCTCCCAGTAACGCAAAAGGAAAGCTTCTCGTTGACGCGCCGGGAGCTTCTGCAGAGCCTCTTCAATCGCCGCCATCGACTGGCTTTGCTCGAGCGCGGCGAGCGGTTGATCTTTGCCAATCGCGCTGTCTTGCGCCTCAAGGATTTCGAGCACGTCGAAATCCTCATCTGCATTAGCCCCGCCAAGGCTCGAAAAGTTCGTGGTGTATTGATTTCGCGTCTTGGTGCGACGGAAATGATCGAGGATGGTGTTCTGCAAAATGCGCGTGAATAGCATCGGCAACTCATTGGCGGGCTTGTCGGCATAGCTCTCGGTGAGCTTCATCATCGAATCCTGCACGATGTCCAACGCGGCGTCATCATCGCGTGTCGCGTAAGCAGCGTGCTTGAATGCACGACGCTCGACCGAGGCGAGAAACGCGTTGATTTCCTTGGCTTGAGCCAGAGTAGGACCTTTCTTTTTCGTGCCTGTCAACGTGGACAGACCCGCTTGAAGTTGCGCGATTATAGGCATCGATCCAACAACCGTTGCAGCAAACATCTGGACAATTTCTCCCGCAAAAATACGTAATCCCGAAAACTGTTCCGGTAATTGCGATAACGTATCTGCGCTAGTTCGGATGACAGCTAATTTTTGTTGGAGCCCTCATTGCGATGAGTCCCCTGATTTCCACCCTGAAGCGCGTGTTGAAAACCCGTGGTGTGACCTACGCCGATCTGGCTGAGCGCATTGCCTTGTCGGAGGCGAGCGTGAAGCGTCTGTTTTCGCAGGGAACGTTCACGCTGGAGCGGCTGGAGCAGATTTGCGCGGCGCTTGAGATAGATGTGTTTGAACTGGCGAAACTGGCGCGCGGCGAGCTGGCGCGCGCGGGGCAGTTGACGGTCAAACAGGAGCAGACGCTGGCCAAAGATCGCGTGCTCCTGGGCGTGTTTTATCTGGCCTACAACGGCTGGCAGATTGATGACATCGTGGCGATCTACGACTTCACGAAACCGCAGGTGTTTACGCTGCTGAAGAAGCTCGATGCATCCGGGGTGCTCGACCTGTTGCCCGCCGACAAACTGCGCATGAAGGTGGGGCGTAACCTGCGGCTGCGTCGGCGCGGGCCGATTGAGCTGGCTTATGGTCGTGCCGTCGTCGGTGAGTTTTTGAAACCCGAATTTGATCTCGTCGGCGGCATGTTTCGTTTTGAATTTCGCGAGCTTTCGACGGCGAGTTTTGAGGTGCTCAAAAGAAAGCTTGAACGCATTGCGGATGAGGTGCACGAGTTTGCCGAGCTGGACAGCATGCTGCCGTCGAGCGAACGGAAGACGATTGGCGTTGCGGTGGGGTTGCGGCCGTGGACGGTGTCGATGGTGAGTGGTTTGCCACTCAGAAGGGCGTGATGGCTTTTGGCTGAAATGACCGCTTAATAAGGGCTTATGGGTAAAATAATGAGTAGTCGACTTATTGTTTTATCGAGCTTTAGCCCCAACTTAATGGTCTTTTCGCGAGAAAGCTGAATCAGGACGGTCACGTGGAACTCTGTAATGAGTGAGCGGGTCTACACTATGTACATGCGTCCAACCCGAGCCGTTCTTGCGATCCTGTTGAGCTTTGCCTTGTTTATGCAAGGGGTCGCCGCGTCGACGATGCGCTCATGCCACATGCGCACCGCTGTGGTCGCGCAATCGAGCCCGCACCCATCACATGAGAACGGGCATCAGCATCAGCATGATGCTTCAGACGGCATCGCGGAAATGAGCGATATGTCGATGGTGCCAGAGCATCCCGAGCAGGGCGCGTCTTCGACTGCCCATCACGATGACTCCGATAAGTCGAAATCGTCGAAGCTCACGAGCTGCGCGTGGTGCGCAGCCTGCTGCATGAGCCTCGCGCTTCCCGTTTCTGGCGTCACCTCGCCCGAACTATTTCCTGGCGCACGCACGGTGTTTCCGCCGTTAGCTGTTGCGTCACCCAGCCGCATGCCGGGCGGGCGGGATCGACCGCCACGAGCCTGAACACCTCGACAAGCTGACGTGCGATGGTGCGTCGGCTAGTCGGCTCGCTCGTCCGCGCTCTGCCCGTATTGTGGTGAGCGCGATCTAAACTCGTCATCACGGCCATTCTGATTTATTCGGTTGTGATGCGTTTTCCGGGGTCTGGAAGTGTCGTATTTTTCAAGTCAATTCGTACCACGCGCTGTCGTGGTAGCACTGGGTTTTCTGGCAGTCAACGCGGCTGCGCAAATGCCGCACAATCATGCGGCAATGGGGGGCGCAGCGCCCACAGCATCGGTGCCGGTTGCACCGCCTGCCGCCAATGGACTCCGCTACGAATCCGTCTTCGCACGGTACAAATCCTACCGAGACGAAAAGACGGGCGCGTGGCGTGAGGCCAATGAAACCGTAGAGCGCGTTGGCGGTTGGCGCGCTTATGCAAGAGAGGCGCAACAGCCTGATTCCGCCGCACCCGCCAAGTCCGATCCACTCGCCGGTCAGGGAGCAAAGCCATGATGCCGTTCAAACGCAAAGCGCTGCCGCTAGCCGCAGCATTGCTAGCCGTAGCATTGGCGGGCTGTGCCACGGTCGATGTCAATCAGTCGCTGGCGCGTACCAACACCGACGTCGCTGCTTTCACCAAAGGCAATTTGTCGCTTGCCCTGAGCGATAGCCAGCGGGCAGCGTCGCAACGCACTGCGGATGAACTGGTGGCCAAACCGCTGAGTCAGGACGATGCCGTTCGCCTTGCACTCCTCAACAGTCCTTCGATGCAGGCTTTGATCGCACAACATTGGGCCGATTCTGCCGACGCAGCTCAGGGCGGGCGCATCGCGAATCCTATTTTGACGCTGGAGCGTTTGCGATCGCCAGCCGAGATCGAGTTGAGCCGCATGCTCGCGTTTGGGCTGCTCGATCTGGTGACATTGCCGCAGCGAAAGCGCGTTGCCGAGAGTCGTCTGGAGCAGGCCCAGTTGCAGCTCGCAGCAAGCGTCGTGGAAAGCGTCACGCAGGTGCGGCAGGCGTGGGTGAGCGCGGTCGCGTCAGCGCAATCGTTGCAATATGCAAAGCAGGTAAACGACTCGGCAGAGGCGAGCGCTGAGCTCGCGCGCCGCATGCTGGCGGTAGGCAATTTCTCGAAGTTGCAGCGAGCGCGGCAACAGTCCTTTTACGCAGATGCGGTGGTGCTCTGGGCGAATGCTGCACAGGCCGCGACGGCGAATCGCGAGGCGCTAAACCGATTGCTTGGACTGACTGACGCGCAAGCGGTGCGGTTGCAGTTGCCCGACCGGTTGCCGGAGCTGCCGGATGCGCCACGGGCGCCAGAGGAGGTCGCAACAGCGGCATCGAGTACGCGGCTCGATGTGAAGATGGCGCAGGCGGCGCTGGACTCCATCGCAAAGTCACAAGGCATCAATTTGATCGGAAGCTTTACTGATATCGAACTCTCGGTAATTCACAACACCGCTACCGAGCGTGCCGACGGACACAAAACGCAGTTTCGCGGCGCTGAGGTGTCGGTGAAATTACCGATCTTCGATTGGGGTGATTTGCGGCGCGATGCCATGCGCGCACAAACGCTCGCAGCAGCCAATCGTCTGGAGGCGGCCGTGCGCTCAGCGGGCTCGAACCTGCGCGAAACGTATTCGGCGTACCGGACCAGTTACGACACCGCCCGGCACTATCGCGACGAAGTCGTCCCACTAAAAAAACTCATCGCCGAGGAAAACGTGCTGCGCTACAACGGTATGTTGATCGGTGTTTTTGAATTGCTCGCCGATTCGCGTGACCAGATTGCCAGCGTAAGCGCGGCGATCAATGCCCAGCAGCAGTTTTGGTCAGCCGATGCAGCTTTGCAGGCAACTATTGTCGGTAGGCCGATGACGGCACCTGCGATGTCGGCTGCGCCAAAAATGAGTGGAGGCGGCGATGCGCCTCACTAGGCACGCAGCTCGTAGGGGGTGCGCCAGAGTGCGCACCGATCTATGCACCCAATAACACGTTGATCCTACGAACCCATGGTGCGCACTCTGGTGCACACCCTACTCGTCACCACTGAGCAATACCCAATGAATAGCAGACGTAATTTCCTGAAAACCGCTGGTATCGCCAGCGCTGTCGCAACGGCAGCCGTCAGCCGCGTGGCGATGGCCGCATTGCCCGAACCCGTCATCCAGACCAAGCCCACCACCATGCCCCCGCTGGTGCCCAATACCGGTCGTCCGTACAACCCGGTGGTCACTCCCAACGGCTGGACTTTGCCGTGGCGAATGAATCAGGGTGTGAAAGAGTTTCACCTGGTCGCTGAGCCGGTTGTTCGTGAAATGTGCGAAGGCTTTAAGGCGCATTTGTGGGGCTATAACGGTCAGAGTCCCGGCCCGACGATTGAGGTCGTCGAGGGTGATCGCGTGCGCATGTTTGTGACCAACAAATTGCCTGAAGTCACCAGCGTGCACTGGCATGGCCAACGCCTTCCGAACGGCATGGACGGCGTGACTGGTCTCACGCAAAAAGCGATTGAACCTGGCAAGACTTACGTCTACGAATTCGTCGCTCGTCGGCCAGGAACCTTCATGTATCACCCGCATGCCGACGAAATGGTGCAGATGGCCATGGGCATGATGGGCTTCTGGGTAACGCACCCAAAGACGAAGCATCCGCTGATCGACGAGGTGGATCGCGACTTCTGCTTTCTGCTGAATTCGTACGACATCGAACCCGGTTCCTACACGCCCAAGATCATGACGATGGTGGACTTCAATTTGTGGAGCTGGAACAGCCGCGTGTTTCCAGGCATTGATTCGTTCAATGTTCGGCAGGGCGACCGGGTCCGCCTGCGCATCGGAAACTTGACGATGACTAATCACCCGATTCACCTGCACGGGCATGAGTTTGTGGTCAGTGGCACCGATGGCGGACCGACACCGAGGGGATCGCGCTGGCCCGAGGTCACGGCCGATATTGCTGTGGGCCAGATGCGCCAGCTTGACTTCCTTGCTGACGAACCCGGCGACTGGGCGTTTCATTGTCACAAGAGCCACCACACGATGAACGCGATGGGACACAACGTGCCCACGATGATTGGCGTGGATCATCGTAGCGTCGTGAAAAAAATCACCAGCCTCATCCCCGATTACATGGTGATGGGCGAGCGCGGCATGCACGACATGACCGACATGGAAATGCCGCTGCCGGATAACACCGCCGCGATGATGACCGGCACTGGCCCGTTCGGCTCAGTCGGCATGGGTGGCATGTTCAGCGTGCTGAAAGTGCGCAAGGATCAGAAGCCCGGCGACTACTCCGATCCCGGCTGGTACAAGCATCCGCCGGGTGAAGTGGCGTTTGAATGGACCGGCTCATTGCCTGATCCCGCACGCTTCAAAGCCGAAAACCACAGTTCAATGCCACGCGCGGCGAAACCGAAACAGGATATCGAAGTACAGGTTCGTAAGCCAGTGGGTTCGATGAATCACTAATTGGAAGAACTGAAAGGAATCTGATGAAACCAATGACAAAAATTTTTGCCGTTGCGGTGATGATGGCGACGTCGACGCTCTCCGCCGCGCACGGCACCGACGAACATGCAAAGAAAGCCGCTCAGGTCAAAAAAGAACAGAAAGATTGGGGCATTGCGGGCGACGCTAAATCTGTGAAGCGAACCATCGAGATCAGGATGTTCGACAGCATGCGCTTTAGTCCAGACAAGATCGACGTGAGGCTTGGCGACACCGTGAAATTCATCGTGAAAAACACGGGGGGCATGATGCACGAGTTTGTCATCGGTACGCCAAAGGAGAACACCGAACATGCGGCATTGATGGTCAAGTTTCCAAACATGGAACATGACGAACCCTACATGGCGCATGTGTCGCCCGGAAAAACCGGAGAGATCATATGGAAATTCAACAAGGCAGGTGAGTTTGATTTCGCTTGCCTGATCGCAGGGCACTACCAGGCGGGCATGATCGGTCGCATTACCGTCAAATCGTAGGAAAAAACCGGCCTACCCGCTCAATTTAATCGACCAAAAAACAACCCGCAACTATCAGGAGTTATCATGAAAACAGCATCTACATTTCTCGCAATTAGCCTCTTCGCGGCGCTTCCGCTGTCAGTCGGCTTTGCCCAGCAACCCGCTGCCACCGCTGCTGCGACCGCCGCCGTGAACAACGATATGACCGACGGCGAAATCCGCAAGATCGACAAAGACAGCAAGAAAATCACCATTAAGCACGGCGAGATCAAGAACCTCGATATGCCGCCGATGACGATGGTGTTTCAGGTGAAAGACGCCGCGATGCTCGACACGATTCAGGCGGGCGACAAAGTGAAATTTAAGGTCGAAAAGCGGCTCGGTAACTATGTGGTGACCGAGTTGCAATTGGCCAGGTAAATCGTCTGGCAGACTGAGCGCAATCGACTAGC
>JBBRVM010000108.1:0-9444 GCA_038246865.1 Burkholderiales bacterium | reverse complement strand
GCTGAAACCGCGGCGGACGCTAAAGGCCGCGTAAAGCGGGCAGGCAGCAGGCAGCTCGCCCGCCCGACAATGATCGGACACCTAATTCAACGGCCGGGCGGCCGTCTCTTCTTCATCGGGCCAATTCTTGATGTAGCTCTTGAGCATGCGGTTCTCAAAGCTTTGCTCTTCAAACACCGCTTTGGCCACGTCGTGAAACGAGACGACACCCATCAACGTGCTGCCGTCCATCACCGGGATATAGCGCGCGTGCCGTTCCAGCATGCTTTTACGCAGCATGTTCACATCCATCGCCGGGTCAGCCGTCAGCGGATCATGCTCCATAATTTCGGCAACCGCTAACGCTTTCAGCTCATCGCCACGCTCATCAAGCACTTTGATCAATTCGCGAAAGGTGAGCATGCCCACCAGCTTGCCCTTTGCCATGACCACCAGCGATCCGATATCGAGCGACGCCATCGAATGCACGGCTTCTGCGACGCTTGTATCGGGCGATGCGGTAAAAAGCGTGCTACCTTTGATGCGAAGAATTTCACTGACCAGCATAGTTGTCCTCCCTGATTTTTTGCGGTCCGCCAAAGATATCCGTGACCGAACATCGTTAACGCCGTTGTTAGCGTACACCGAAACATAAAATCAGGCCATGGCTGATATTCCCGTCGACAGAACACCGAAAAATCCACCCGGCACCGCATCTCTCACCGCAATGAAGGTGGAGCGCGAATGGTACGTGCACGAATGGATTCTGCTCGCGTTCGCGGCAGGCATGATGCTGCTTATCTACTTTGTAGCGCAGCATGAGGCTGACTTCGAGCGCGCCGAAATTGTGCGTGACGCGGCCGTGGTGGAGCAATCGATCACGCGTCGGCTGGAAACCGACCAGCAGTTTTTCGACCGACTGGCGCTCGACGTGGGTGCAGAGCGCATTTCCTCGGAGGAATTTGATCGCATCGCGGGTAAGCGGGCGATTGAATCAGGCTACATCAGCGATGTGCTGCGCATCGGACCCGATTTGAATGTGATGAGACATGCGCCAGGCACCCGGTCGCTGGAGATCGTCAAACGTGCGAGCGCCCCATTTGCCAATCAGGTCTGGATGATGGCGTTGACCCAAAAGACTGGGCGCAGCACCTATTCCCCGCCATTTCGCAATGACATCGGGCGGTTTTCGATTGAATATTCCGCACCGGTGATCATCGGCGACCAGTTTCAGGGCTCAATCAACGCTCTAATCCAGTTCGACGAGCTGCTCGATCGCAGCGCCCCGGAATGGGCGGCACGCAAATATCGCATCGTGATCAGCGACACCTCTGGCCAGGGCATGACCAACGCGGAGGCGATGCATATCGAATCCGGCGTGGTCAAACACACTGTGCCGCTGTCGCTGCCGTGGCGCGACCTGCAAATCACCCTGGTGGGTGCCAAACCATCGACCCTGCTGCCGAACCTGACGTTGTCGACGGCCGTGCTGGCCTTGACTGGGCTCATGGTGTGGACGGTGATAGGTTTGCGCAAGCAGCAACGCATGCGCCGACAGGCGGAGACCGAACGTGATCGCCTCTACGTCAAATCGATTGGCGATTTGCGCACAACCAACGAGCGCTTCGAGAAAGTGCTCGACTCGCTCGACGTGTCGGTTTACGTGAGCGATTTGTACAAAAATGAGATTCTGTATCTCAACTCCAGCGCCCAGGAATCGTTCCCCTACCTGGCGGTCGGCAGAAGCGCCAGTGAGCTGGAGGACGGCTTCGTCACCAGTCCGAGCAGCAAGTATCCCCCGACTGCGCTCCTCACCATCGAAGGGGAGCCGGGGGAAGTGTTCAAGGACGAGCTGGAGCACCGCGCCAGCCACCGCTGGTTCCTGACTCGAACGCGGGCGGTGCGCTGGGTTGATGGCCGCATCGCGCGGCTTACTACGCTGGGCGACGTCACCGACCGGGTACACGCCGACCGCATCCGGCAAACGCAGCAGGACAAGCTCACGCGTACCTCACGCTTGATGACAGTGGGCGAAATCGCC
The DNA here is from genome assembly GCA_038246865.1 of Burkholderiales bacterium. GTDB lineage: Bacteria > Pseudomonadota > Gammaproteobacteria > Burkholderiales > Casimicrobiaceae > Casimicrobium. Next base: position 7,424 of record JBBRVM010000108.1, on the reverse strand, counting down.
TCCACGCTGGCGCACGAGATCAACCAGCCATTGGCCGCGATCGCAAACTACGTCAGCGGCTGCATCCAGCGCCTGAAAGGCAATGGCTCGCCCGATATGGCGGTGATTGGTGCGATGGAAAAAGCCGATGCGCAGGTCGCACGCGCCGGCGCCATCATCGGTCGCGTCCGGGAGTTCGTACGCACCCGCGAGCCACAGCGGCAGCCGCTCGACATCAATGCGCTCGTTAAGGACGTGGTGCAATTGGTTGAGAGCGATGATGAGGAACGGGCTCTGACCTGCCAGCTGCAACTCGCGCCGGGCCTGCCGATGGTGTTTGCTGACCGCATCATGATTGAGCAGGTGATTGTGAATTTCTTGCGTAACGCCCGCGAAGCCATGCAGCACCTGCCGCCGCAGCAGCGGATCGCAAGAGTGCGCACACGACGGCTGGATGCCCATCTGTGCGCGGTGGAAGTGCTCGACAGCGGCTCAGGAATCACGCCTGAAGCGGCCAAACAGCTATTTTCGCCATTTTTCAGCACCAAGGCCGACGGTATGGGCATGGGACTCAACATCTGCCGCTCTTTGATCGAATATCACGAGGGCAATCTCACATTCGAGCAAAATACACTGGTTGGTGCAATTTTCCGGTTCACGCTACCGTTCGACGTCAGTGTGGACGTCTAATTCGCCTGTATCCTGTGCGTTTACGCTTCTTTTTCCCGATTGTTTAGACCTATCTCATGAGCATCCATCCCGGTATTGTCTACGTCATTGATGACGATGAAGCGTTTCGCGATTCTGTCGCCTGGCTGCTGCAAACACATGGCTATCAGGCGCGGCTGTTTGCCGATGCCGAGAGCTTTCTCGCGGAGATCAAACCCGGTGTTGGCGGCCCGCCGCGCTGCGCGATCCTCGACGTGCGTATGCCCGGCATGAGCGGCACGCAAACGCAGGAAGCGCTGGTCGCCCGGAACATCAATTTGCCGGTGATTTTTGTCACGGCGCATGCTGATGTGCCGATCGCCGTGACCGCGATCAAGCGCGGCGCTTTTGACTTCATCGAAAAGCCATTCGCTGAGAGCGAACTGCTGAAACGGATCGAAGAAGCGCTTTCGTTTGCGGTCGAAACGCAGGCGCAAAAGCATCATGTCTCGGGGATTGAAACGCGCTTGGGAACACTGTCAGAGCGTGAACGCCAGGTGCTTGACGCTGTGGTCACCGGCAAGATGAATAAAACCATCGCATATGACCTCGATATCAGCATAAAAACGGTCGAAGCTCATCGCGCGCGCGTGATGGAAAAAATGGAAGCGACGTCGTTGGCGCATTTGATCCGCATGGTCGCATTGACCGGCGGCTAGGACGCTTTCAATAAGGCTGGCTTAAGCCTGCATCGCTACATTCGGTTTCCGTCGTTCCCTCCTTCCTGGTTTCTGCAACACGATGTCCACCACTCGCCACTGCCCACTCCTCATCCTCGGTTCCGGACCTGCGGGTTACACCGCCGCCGTTTACGCTGCGCGCGCTAACCTGAAGCCTGTCCTGATCACCGGGCTGCAGCAGGGCGGTCAACTAACGATCACAACCGAAGTTGACAACTGGCCCGCCGACGCAGATGGCGTGCAGGGCCCGGAACTCATGGAGCGTTTCCAGAAGCATGCCGAGCGCTTCGGCACAGAAATTATTTTTGATCACATTCACACGACTTATCTGAACGAAACGCCGAAACGCCTGGTCGGGGACAGTGGCGAGTACACCTGCGACGCGCTGATCGTTGCTACCGGCGCATCGGCGAAGTATCTCGGCCTGGCGAGTGAAGAAAAATTTCACGGCAAAGGCGTTTCGGCCTGCGCGACCTGTGACGGTTTCTTCTACAAGGGTCAGGACGTCGTCGTCGTCGGTGGCGGCAATACTGCGGTTGAAGAAGCGCTGTATCTATCGAACATCGCGAAGAGCGTGACCGTCGTGCATCGCCGCAATAAATTCAAAGCCGAAGCCATCCTCGTGGATCGCCTGATGGCAAAGACGAAGGGCGGCAACATGAGCGTGATCTGGGATCACGCTGTGGACGAGGTACTGGGTGACAGCTCGGGCGTCACCGGCGTGCGCCTCAAGAGCATGAAGGATGGCAGCACGCAGGAGGTGAAAGCGCCCGGCCTCTTCGTCGCCATTGGTCACACACCGAACAGCGGAATTTTTGAAGGTCAGCTTGATATGGCTGGCGGCTTCATCAAAGTCAAAACCGGCACTGAAGGTGGCGCGACGTCGACCAATATTGCGGGTGTCTTTGCTGCGGGCGACGTTGCCGATCACGTCTATCGTCAAGCTGTGACCAGCGCAGGTACAGGCTGCATGGCGGCGCTGGATTCCCAGGCTTATCTCGAAGCCCTGCACGGATAATCACCTGTAGGCGAGTTTAAGGAGCGGCGAAAGCCGCAATCGCATTGACAGCGAACATCGCGGCTTTCGCCGCTCCTACAGTCGCGGCCAAGCACTAAAGTCTGTTTTTTGTCATGGAGTCATCGTGGCAGCCTCTCGAAAAGACCTCTCCGAACTCGCTACCCTGGTCAAGTCAGAGCGTAAGCTCTCACGTCACGAGCGGCGTGCAGCGGCCCGCGCTATTGAGCTGGCAAATGACGACGCTGCTCCGATCAGAGCCCCGGAGCCAGAACTCAGTTTCGCTGAATACTTTCGCCCCTGGAGCGATTACAAAGAGCCGAGCGACAAGGATCGCGAGTTGTTCCGAACCGTCGTCAAAGATGCCGTACCTCTGGCGCAAGCGCCGACGGCTGATGTCCGTCGCTCGCCGCCGCAACCCAACCCCGTGCAACGCGAGGCCGACGAGCATGCGGCGCTGCTTGCGAGCCAGCTGGCGTTGTATCCAAGCCCCATGAGCTGGGACATCGGTGCCGACATTGAGGACGAACAGAGCTATCTGCGTGCTGGCGTGAGCCCCGACCTGTTGCGCAAATTACGTCGTGGGCAATGGACGATCAATGCCGAGATCGATCTGCACAATCACAATCAGGACGAAGCGCACGAAGCGTTGCTGGAATTCATGCGTAAAGCGCGAGCGGCTGACTGGCGCTGCCTGCGCATCATTCACGGCAAGGGTTTGTCAAGTCACCAAAAAATCCCCGTGCTGCGCAACAAGGTTCGGCGCTGGCTGCAAACCAAAGACGAGGTGCTCGCGTATTGCGAACCGCGCCCGAGCGGTGGTGGTAGTGGCGCCGTACTGGTGCTACTCAAAGGCGCGCGGTAATCGCCAAAGCGCTCCACCCTTCGCTGCTTAGGGTGTACGCGATACCGCAGCGCCGACCGGAGTGCCGCCAGACTGTTTAACGTCCGGGTTCGTCCACGTCCCCTTCACCTCGATTTCGCGCATCATAAAGCGCTCAATGGGATCCTTGGCGAGCTTCTGTCCGAGCAGCACTGCGGCGCCGATCGCAGGGTTTGCCGTTGCCAGGCCGATGCCAATCGCGGTGGCTGTGGATAAGCTTGGAAACACACGCACCTGAAGGTCTTGCGTTTCATGATTCATGTCTGCGCTGCCGCGAATTTGAACGCGCGATGACGGGCCGTAGATCGTGAAGCTATCGGTGCTGGCGATACCCTGATTGATCGCGACATCGGCCCTGATTTCGTCGAATGCCAGCCCTTTGCCAAACAGATCATCAAAGTTAAGTGACAACCGACGCGGAATTGCCTGTAACGACAGGACACCGAGCAATTTGCCGATGCCTGGCTCCATCTCAGTGAAGCGACCTTGTGCCGTTTCCAGCGTGAATTTACCACCCAATTTCGCGTAAGAAAACTGCGCCGGACTGCCGGGCCAACTGATGGCTCCGGTGAGCGAGCCAGCACCACGATCGACGCCTTTTGGCAAGCCAAAGCGCGCCATGAATTTCCCGGCATCGCCCCATCTCAATGCGACGTCAACAGCGGTGTCGCCGCTGACGTTCGAGCCGCTCTTCGGACGCCACCGACCCTTCGCCTCAATCGAGCCATCGACGTTCGTGAGCTTCACCTGATCAATGCGCCATTCGTCCGCCGCAGGCTGCGCGCGCATTTCAAGTTTGCCGAGTTCGCGCCCTTCGCTCACGAACACGTCCGCCGTCAAATCGAGCTTCGGCCAGCGTTGATTGTCGGCGCTGGCGGATACCTTTTCAGTTGCGCTCACGAGGGTTGAATTTGGCACGGGTGCCGGCCACGAAAAGCGCTGCAAACGAATCGCCACGGCGTCGACTACGCCGGTGTCGGCAGCGGTGTCGAGCGAGATTGCGCCAGTGGCTTCTTTGCTGCGTAATGCCAGTCGCCAGCGCTGGCCAGCAGGTTGCACCCGCAGCGTGACATCATTGAATTTGTGCGCATAGAGAATAGCCTCGGTTGCGCGCAAATTGACGTTGACGAAATCGGCACTGGTGCTCTCGGACGGTAGCCCGCCGACGCTTTTCTTGCCCATCACCGACGGGTGATTCAGGAACGCAATTGCGGCGTCTGCATCGAGCTTAAGCACATCACCGCGCAACGCATAGCCGCGCGCTGGCAGCGCCGTTTTCTGCACTCCGATGTCAAGCGTTGCGCGCTCCACGATGCGCACATCGGCCGCATTGGCCGCACTGCGCTCAAGGATCGCATGGAGCTGCCCCGGCACTTCGACCGTCAAGCGGTCACGTCCCTGGTCAAGCGTGGTGCGCTGCATATTGATTTGCATCGGTGCTGAAGCATCGCGCACGGCGGCATTCACCTGAAACACGCCGTCCAATGGCCACTTCGGTTGCACCGTCGTCAGACTCAGAGTCATCGTGGTTTCGGGAGCAGGACCGACACCCCGGGCCTCCCTGGTCAGCTGTGTTGTCTCAAGCTGCCATTGCGCCTGCCCGGTAAGCTGGTTGAGCCCCGGATAAGCGAATCGCTCGCGTACGCGCTCGAAAGCCGCCGTGCCAGAAGCCTGCGTCTTGATGCGTCCAGGCTCAGTAGTGATGGCAACCTTGAGCTGCCCGCCCAGCGCCTCAGCGGTCACGTTTTCGCTACGGAAATCGGCTTCGGAAAAGCGAATGCTGCCGTTGACGTTGTCGAGCGGTGGTATGTCACCGCCGAGTTCCAGATGGTTGCCCGCGAACACAAATTCACCGTTGACACGCGTCTTGTCCATCGCTTCCAGCGGGAACATCAACGACAGGTTCAAGCGACCGTTACCACTTGCTTTTGCTGGCTGTAAAAAGCCATCCAGCCAGGCGTTGACAGGGCTCGCAACGACAAACTGCAAGAAGTCGTTTACCGGAGCCGTAGCGCTGCCCCGAATTTCAAGCTTCGGCGAGTCACTGGCCGTATCGTCAAGCTTGACATCAGTCGCCGCAATCGGCACACCCGCTATGGTTGCTCCAGCGACTTGGGCTGTAATGCTGGTACCACGAAACACGAGCCTGGTATCAATGTTTTCAGCGCGCGGCCAATGATCAGCGTAGTCGAGCACGCCACCTTTCACGCGCCCCGAAATTTCAAAGATCCCTTCACGATCATCGCGAAACGGGAAATGCCAGAGCGAGCCCTTGAGCACGAACCGCGCTTCCTGCACCTTGCCGCCAAGAACCGCTTGCTGCAACCAGGTCCGCGTATAAACAGATTGGGCAGCTGGCAGATAACGATGCGTCGCTGTGACGTCGCCGCGCGAAAGCGTTCCGGTCATATTCGCCACGCCTGGCCCCAACATGTCGCTGCGCCAGGTGCCCGTGATCGTTCCGGCGAGATCGGCGTTTTCAAACACAAGCGAGGCAACATCGATCTGCGTCACGACGCCTCCCGAGGCCCCCAAAAGACCCGAAGTATCCGGCTTTCGAGCCCATTTGAAGGCGCCGCGCAACGCGTCAAACGACAGCGGCGCGGTGAAGTGCTTGCCAAAATCAAGCACCGTCGGTGCTGCCGGAGCACCAGCAGGTTTGGCACCTTTGCCAGGCGATGCTACCGCCCCCAGGATCACATCGCCCTCGCGCGTTGAGCCTTTCACTGTGGCTGTCAGCCCGGATACGCCAGGCACGCCCTCGTATTCGCGCCACGCAAGATTTGACAACTCGGCCGAACCTTCCACGAAATAGCGCCCCAGGGCGAAGTCGTCTGATTTTGCGTTCTGACTCTGATCACGCCAATTGGCATTAACGGCGCGAATCACTCCGGTCGGTTGACGGCGTAACAATTGCGAGCGCAGTGCGTCGGTGAGCGGTAACGACCTGGCAATCGCCTTGACATTGCCCAGATCAAGTTCGGACAGACGAGCCGATCCGCCGATCGATTCATCACCCCGAAAGTCAACAACAACTTCACCCGTCACCGCCGTGGTTTTGGCACCCGACGCCATCACCGCGGACACGTCGCGAACTGACCAGCGCTGTTGCGTTACGGCAATTTTGGCGTCACCACCTGAAAACGTCTTGTTGCGCCAGGACAGTCGCCCGGTCAAAGAGGCCAGTTCCAGTGGCTCCAGCAACGCTGCAACTGAATCAACTTTGGGTACCTCGCCAGCAGTCGGCGCAACGAACGCTCCGGAAGGCAAGCGAACCACCGCTTGCCGCACGGCAAGATCAGTCGTTACCGCGATCGCTTGACCGTTTTCGATTTCAAACCAGGCCTGCAGCCCACCCTCGCCTCGTGAAATTTCAAACGGCAGCGGGAAGAAGCGTGTGAAAGCACCCAAATTTGCATAGTCAGAGCGCAGGTACGCCAACCCATCCCATTCACCTATTTTTTTCAGATCATTGCCGCTGAAAATGGCGCGGACATCGATGGGTGAGCCAAGCTCCTGCGGCGGCACGGCGGTCACGCCGATACTGTGTTGCGAGCCGCTGTTGAGCAATCGAATGTTGACATTAGTGAGCCGAAGCGGCGACAACTTTCGCCAGTCGTCCTGCCATTCGATCTCACCGCCCACGATTTGCACCATGCGCTGCTTGAGCAACCAGTCAATGAGGCCGGGATCGCCTTCGCTTTGGCTGGCCAGATCGATATCAATGCCCGCCACTGTCAGCGAGTTTTGCGCTGTCCGGCGCACCACCAGACGCGGCGCACGAATCGTCAACGCGGACAATCGCGGCTCCAGCAAAAATAGCGAACGCCACGAAACCGTGGTTTCAACATCGGGCAATACCAGTAGTGGCTTACCGCGCGCGTCCATGATCTGCAACCGCGTCAGCTTAAGCTCAGGTGACCAACCATTCCAGCCCGCCTCAAACCCGCCAATGGCGACGCGTTGTCCCGTGAGACGTGACAGTTCCGACACCACGCGGGGGCGAAAACTATCGGCATTGGGAATCAACCAGAATCGGGCTGCCGCTACCGCCCCGACAAAGAGCACCGTCGCCGCCAGAACACACCAGAACATCACCCGTATGCCGTGGCCTGACCATATCTGCCACCCTGATGGCCGGGGACACGACGCCGATAGC
>JBBRVM010000107.1:0-9509 GCA_038246865.1 Burkholderiales bacterium | reverse complement strand
TGCCGATCCGCTGGCCGGCGACGGCGCCGGCATTCTCATTCAGATTCCCGATCAGCTACTGCGTGAGGAAATGACGAAGCACGGCGTGCGTCTACCGCTGGCAGGGAAATACGGCGTGGGCATGGTGTTTCTGCCGCAGGAACCCGCGTCTCGCATGGCTTGCGAGCAGGAGATCGAGCGCGCCATTGCGTCAGAGGGCCAAGTGCTTTTGGGTTGGCGCAATGTTCCGGTCGATGACTCGGGCTTCAGCGCCGGCGTGCGCGCGATTGAACCGATCATCCGGCAGGTGTTCATCGGCCGTGGCTCAAAGAGCATGGATCAGGATGCGCTCGAACGTAAGCTCTACATCATCAGGAAAAGCTCCGGCCACGCCATTCAGGCGCTCAAACTGCGTCACGGAAAAGAGTTCTATGTGCCGTCGATGTCGACGCGCACGATCGTTTACAAGGGCATGCTGCTGGCCGATCAGGTTGGCGCGTTCTACCTTGATCTGAAGGATCCGATGCTGGTTACGGCACTGGCGATGGTGCATCAACGTTTCTCGACCAATACGTTCCCGACGTGGGATCTGGCGCATCCGTTTCGCATGGTGTGCCACAACGGCGAGATCAACACGTTGCGCGGCAACGCCAACTGGATTCGCGCCAGGGAAGGCGCGATTGCGTCGTCAGTTCTGGGCGAGGATTTGCCGAAATTGTGGCCGCTGATTTATGACGGTCAGTCTGACACGGCGTCATTCGACAATTGCCTCGAACTACTTGTCATGAGTGGCTATTCGCTCGCGCATGCCGCGATGATGATGATTCCTGAAGCCTGGGCGGGCAACACCGCGATGGACGAGGATCGCCGCGCGTTTTATGAGTACAACGCCGCACTCATGGAGCCGTGGGACGGCCCGGCTGCGATGGCGTTCACCGATGGTCGCCAGATTGGCGCAACGCTGGATCGCAATGGCCTGAGACCAGCGCGTTATGTGGTCACCGATGACGACATGATCGTGATGGCTTCCGAAGTGGGTGTGCTTGAAATCCCCGAAGAAAAGATCGTCAAGAAATGGCGTTTACAGCCCGGCAAGATGTTGCTGCTCGATCTGGAGCAGGGCCGCATCATTGACGATGAAACGCTCAAGAGCGATCTCGCCGGGGCCAAACCGTATCGCGAATGGATCGAGCAATCCCGCGTGTCGCTGGAGGATCTGCCCGAGCCCGCACCTGCCGAGAAATCAGCGGTGTCGCTGCTGGATCGTCAGCAGGCGTTTGGCTACACGCAGGAAGACCTTAAAGTCATCCTGACGCCGATGGTCGCCAACAGTGAAGAAGCGACTGGCTCGATGGGCAACGACTCTGCGCTGACCGTGCTGTCGAACAAAGCGAAGCCACTGTTTAACTATTTCCGTCAACTGTTTGCGCAGGTAACCAATCCGCCTATTGATCCGATTCGCGAAGAGTTGGTGATGTCGCTGGTGACCTTCGTCGGTCCGCGTCCGAATTTATTGGGCCACGACGCGACCGAACCACAAGCGCGCCTTGAAGCGCAACAGCCGATTCTGACCAGTCAGAACATGGAGCGTATCCGCCATATTGAGTTGTTTTCCAGTGGCGCGTTTCGCGCGAAAGAGCTGGACATCACTTACCCCGCCGCCTGGGGCAAAGAAGGTATTGAAGCGGCTGTGGCGAGCCTGTGCGCTGCCGCTGTGGACAACATCAAGCTCGGCATCAATGTGCTGATCCTTTCGGATCGCGCGGTCGCGGCTGATCGCGTGCCGATCCCTGCGCTGCTAGCAACGTCGGCTGTGCATCAGCATCTGGTGAAGACCGGAATGCGCACATCGGCCGGCCTCGTAATCGAAACTGGATCAGCACGCGAGGTGCACCACTTCGCATTGCTCGGAGGTTACGGCGCGGAAGCGATTCACCCCTACCTCGCACTCGAAACGCTCACTCAGCTCTCCGACATCGTGCCGCAGATCTCTGCGTACGAAAGCGAAAAGCGCTTCGTCAAAGCCATCTGCAAGGGCCTGAACAAAGTGATGTCGAAGATGGGCATTTCGACCTATCAAAGTTACTGTGGTGCACAGATTTTTGAGGCGATTGGCCTAAACGCGGCCTTCCTCAATCAGTACTTTACCGGTACGAGTTCAAGCATTGAAGGCATCGGCATTTTTGAAGTGGCCGAAGAGCAGTTGCGCTTGCATCAGCTCGCCTTCGGCAACGACCCAGTGCTCGCCGAAATGCTCGATGCGGGCGGCGAATACGCGGTGCGTACGCGTGGCGAAGAGCACATGTGGACGCCCGAGGTCATCACCAAGTTGCAGCACGCAACGCGTGCGAACAATGCGGCCACGTACAAAGAATATGCCGCACTGATCAACGATCAATCCGGCAAACTGAAAACACTGCGCGGATTGTTTGAATTCAAATTCAACCAACGCACGCCCGTGCCGCTGGAAGAAGTTGAACCCGCGAAAGAAATCGTCAAACGCTTCGCCACCGGCGCAATGTCGCTCGGCTCGATTTCGACCGAAGCGCACGCTACGCTTGCCATCGCAATGAACCGCATCGGTGGCAAATCCAACACGGGCGAAGGCGGCGAAGACGCGAAGAGGTACATCCCGCTGGCCAAAGGCGAGACGATGCAGTCGCGTTTGGGCGCGCATCGCGTTGGCAACACCGTATCGGCAAAAGAAGGCGATTCACTGCGATCGAAGATCAAGCAGGTCGCGTCTGGCCGTTTCGGTGTGACCGCGGAATATCTCGCCAGCGCCGACCAAATCCAGATCAAGATGGCGCAGGGCGCGAAGCCCGGTGAAGGCGGCCAGCTGCCTGGTCACAAAGTGTCGGAATACATCGCGCAATTGCGCTTCTCGGTGCCGGGTGTGGGGCTGATTTCACCCCCGCCGCATCACGATATTTATTCGATCGAAGATCTGGCTCAGCTCATTCACGATCTGAAAAACTCGAACCCGAAGGCGAGCATCAGCGTCAAGCTGGTGAGCGAAGTCGGCATCGGCACGGTCGCAGCAGGCGTGACCAAATGCAAAGCTGATCACGTCGTAGTTGCTGGCCACGACGGCGGCACCGGCGCATCGCCGATTTCGTCGATCAAGCACTGCGGCACGCCGTGGGAACTGGGTCTCGCTGAGACGCAACAAACGCTTGTGCTTAATCAACTGCGCGGTCGCATACGCGTGCAGGCCGACGGTCAGATGAAGACCGGGCGCGACGTGGTGATTGGCGCACTGTTGGGCGCGGATGAGTTCGGCTTCGCCACGGCGCCGCTGGTGGTAGAGGGCTGCATCATGATGCGCAAGTGTCATTTGAATACCTGCCCGGTCGGTGTCGCAACGCAAGACGCCGAGTTGCGCAAAAAATTCAATGGCCAGCCCGAGCACGTCGTCAACTATTTCTTCTTCGTCGCCGAAGAGGCACGCGAGTTGATGGCGAAGCTGGGCGTGCGCACATTCGACGAATTGATTGGGCATAGCGACTGGCTCGACATGCAATCGGGCATCGATCACTGGAAAGCACGCGGGCTTGATTTCTCAAAGGTGTTCTATACGCCGCGCATGCCTGCATCGGTCGCTCGTTATCACGTCGAGGAACAAGATCACGGTTTGACCGGTGCGCTGGATCACGCGCTCATCGCCGCCGCCAAACCTGCGCTGGAAAACAAGACTAGGGTCGAAGCCACGTTCGTCATCGGCAATCACAATCGCTCGGTTGGCGCGATGCTCTCGCACGCAGTGGTGTCGAAATATGCACACGCCGGTGTGCCGGATGACACGATTCACATGCGCTTCAAAGGTATCGCGGGGCAGAGCTTTGGTGCGTTCCTGGCGCGCGGCATCACCTTTGAGATCGAAGGCGCGACCAACGACTATACCGGCAAGGGCCTGTCGGGCGGACGCATCATCGTCTACCCGGACGCGAAGTGCCCAGCCAAGGCCGAGGACAACATCGTGATCGGCAATACCGTGCTGTACGGCGCGACCGAGGGCGAAGCGTTTTTCCGTGGCGTGGCAGGCGAGCGCTTCGCGGTGCGCAACTCCGGCGCGACTGCGGTGGTTGAAGGTACGGGCGACCATGGCTGCGAATACATGACGGGCGGTACGGTCGTCGTGCTCGGTGAAACCGCACGCAATTTTGCGGCGGGCATGTCTGGCGGTCTCGCGTTTGTTTACGACCCCAAAGGCGTGTTTGCGAAACGCTGCAACCTGTCGATGGTGTCTGTTGAGCCGGTCGTCTCCGAGATCGAGCAAACGGGCGCGGAGCAAGAACTGATCGCACAGGGTAAGGGCCGCAAACGCCATCGCGACCTGAGTGACGAGGCCATGATCAAATCGCTCATCGACAAGCACTTGCGTTTCACCGGATCTGCAGTCGCGCTGACCATCATGGATGATTGGACGAATCAGCGCAAACATTTCGTGAAAGTGTTCCCGCATGAGTACAAACGGGCGCTAACGGACATGTATGCGGAGTCGATTAAAGCGAAGTCGGCGACGAAAGAGACTGTCGCGAAATAGTTGCTCCCTCCCGTTTACGGGAGGAGGCTCAAGGTTCCCTCCCCTTCAAGGGGAGGGTCAGGGTGCGGATGGTTTTCCTCACCCTAACAGCCAGACGAAAAATCACGAAAACCCATCCCCCACCTAACCTCCCCCTTGAAGGGGGAGGAATACACACATAGAAGTAGATCATGGGAAAAGTCACCGGATTCATGGAGTTTCAACGCTTGAGCGAGGCCGCTGAAGCGCCGAAGGCACGCCTTCATCACTATCGCGAATTTGTCATCACGCTTAAAGACGACGAGGCCAAGGTTTAGGGTGCGCGCTGCATGGATTGCGGCATTCCGTTTTGCCAGACCGGTTGCCCGGTGAATAACATCATTCCGGACTGGAATGATCTCGTCTATCACGGCCACTGGAAGCAGGCGTTGGACACGTTGCACAGCACCAACAACTTCCCGGAATTCACCGGTCGCGTCTGCCCCGCACCGTGCGAAGCGGCCTGCACGTTAAACATCAACAACGATGCCGTGGGCATCAAGTCGATTGAGCATTTCATCATCGACAAAGGCTGGGAATCGGGTTGGGTCACGCCACAAATTAGCGCCAGGAAAACCGGCAAAACCGTAGCCGTTGTCGGCTCCGGCCCCGCAGGTATGTCCGCTGCGCAGCAGCTCGCGCGCGCTGGCCACTCCGTCACCGTGTTTGAAAAATCAGACCGTATCGGCGGCCTGCTGCGCTACGGCATTCCTGATTTCAAAATGGAGAAATCACACATCGATCGGCGCGTCACGCAGATGGAAGCCGAAGGCGTGACTTTCAAGACCAGCGTGATGGTGGGTGACGGAACACTCGTCGCGGGTGTTGGCAACGACGCCAAAGAAATCGTGTCGCCGGACACGCTAACGTCCCTGTTTGACGCCGTCGTCTTGTCCGGTGGCGCCGAGCATCCGCGCGATCTGCCGGTGCCGGGGCGTGATCTCAAGGGCGTGTACTACGCCATGGAATTCCTGCCGCTGCAAAACAAGCGCGTGGCGGGCGACGACGTTGAAGTGATTTCGGCCAAAGGCAAGCATGTCGTCGTCATCGGCGGCGGTGACACCGGTTCCGATTGCGTCGGCACGTCCAATCGCCACGGCGCAGCGAGCGTCACGCAATTCGAACTGATGCCGCAGCCGCCCGAGACAGAGAACAAGCCGATGGTGTGGCCGAACTGGCCGCTTAAATTGCGCACGTCCTCCTCGCATGAAGAAGGTGTGGCGCGCGACTGGTCGGTGACTACACAATCGCTGGTCGGCAAAGACGGTCAGGTTACGGGCCTCAAGGCCGCCCGCGTTGAATGGAGGGACGGCAAGATGCAGGAAGTCCCGGGCAGCGGATGGGAAATGAAGGCTGATCTGGTGCTGCTGGCGATGGGTTTTGTGCATCCGGTTGCGCATGTCTTGGCGGCGTTTGGCGTTGAACGTGACTGGCGTGGCAATGCGAAGGCGAGCACTGACGAAGGCGGCTACGTGACTAACGTGCCTAAAGTTTTCGCGGCGGGCGATATGCGGCGAGGGCAATCGCTCGTGGTGTGGGCGATTCGTGAAGGCCGCCAATGCGCTCGCTCGGTCGACGCGTTTTTGATGGGTTCGTCGACGCTGCCACGATAGAACAGCATTTTTCTGAATGCATGGCTGCACTTGGGCTAGGAGGCGATTTTTCCTAAAGGCGCTTTTGAGACTTTTGCACCTCTAGCCCCTGTGCCAGCATTCTTTTACACAAAAGCTGCTCGCCGCGAACTGTGTCTCCATCGGGCCGTCTTATCAGGTCCGACGTACTAACATGCGGATCATGAAATTTCTGATGTCTGCCTCTCCAGTGTTGCGTGCGCTGCTCGCAATGAGCGTGTTGTCGTCAAGCTCGGCGGTACTAGCCACCACGCTGCAACTCTCCTCGGTGAGCGCGCGCTCCACCGCTCAATTCATGATCGACGGCGTGCGCCGCGAAGCCCGCGTCGGCCTGTTCACCGACGAAGGCTTGCTGCTCGAAAAGATCAGCGACGATACCGCCATCTTTCGCTACAACGGCCTGCCACAACGCATGCGGGTCGGCGATATGGCGGTGATTGATTCGCAAACGCAGGGCTTCATCAGCCATCAAATCCGCGCCGACCAAAAGAACAAATACCTCACGCCGGCGCTCTTGAACGGCGGCAATGTGCAGGCGGAAATTGATCGCACCGCCGACGTCATCGTGATCCCGGTGGCCGATGCGGATCGCCTGAATTTGCCGTACAAAGACAAGAAATCGCGCACGCTCATCGCGCCGAAACAGACAATCACCGAGACCAAAGATGGCAAGGAAACGAAGACCGTGATCGAGCCGAAAGACAAGGACGGCAAACCGCTCACCTACAAAACCTACGTGCTGCCGCTGACGTCGGTGCGTGTCGGTGCGGTTGATGTGTACGGCGTCAATGCCATCGTGAGCGAAAAGCCCGGCCTGACGACCACCGTAATTGGTCGTGACTTTCTGAAACGCGTTGCGCCGTCGTGGGCCAATCGTACGCTCACCCTGGTTCGCCGCTAGGAGGTCGTCATCCTGAGCCTTAAGCGAAGGATCCGTTAGCGTCCAAAGCCCTCTAGACAATTCAGACCCGCAGTGGTTACCCACCTGATCCTTCGCGAAGCTCAGGATGACAAACAATCCACCGTCCTACGTATGAACATCAAAAACGACCTTTTCCTTCGCGCTTTCACCGACGCAACGCTGCCCCGCCCGCCGATCTGGCTTATGCGCCAGGCGGGTCGCTATCTTCCAGAATACAAAGCCACGCGCGCCAAAGCGGGCAGCTTCCTCGAACTCTGCCGTTCGCCGTCGTTCTGCGCTGAAGTGTTGTTGCAACCGCTCGAGCGCTTCGATCTGGATGCGGCGATTTTGTTCTCCGACATCCTCACCGTGCCCGATGCAATGGGCCTCGGCCTCACCTTCGGCGTTGGCGAAGGGCCGCGTTTTTCGCATCCTTTGCGTGAAGAGTCAAACGTTAACGCGCTCGCCGTGCCCGACATGGCGAAGCTGCAATACGTGTTCGATGCCGTCGCCGAATGCAAGCGCGCTCTGACGAAAAATGGCGAGCAACGCGTGCCGCTAATCGGCTTCTCCGGCAGCCCGTTCACGCTCGCCTGCTACATGATCGAAGGCGCGGGTTCGGCTGATGCGTTTCCGCTGACGCGGCGCATGCTGTTGCAGCGACCCGAGTTATTTCAGAAAGTGCTCGACGTCAACGTAGGCGCGGTTACCGCGTATTTGAGCGAACAAGTTCGCGCCGGGGCCGATGCGCTGATGATTTTCGACACCTGGGGCGGCGTACTCGCGCCGCGTTTGTATCGCGAGTTTTCATTGGCACCGATGACGCGGATTGTGGATGCGTTGCGCGCCGAGTTTCCGAAGATTCCGGTGATGCTGTTCAGTCGCGGCGCTGCGCACAGCGTGGGCGCAATCGCCGCCAGCGGTGCGCAGGGCATCGGCGTTGACTGGCAGAGCGATCTGACGGATGCACGCGCCGCAGCGGGGCCGAACGTCACGTTGCAAGGCAATTTTGACCCGCTACTCTTGACCACGGACGAGGCGACCATTCGCCGCGAGCTGGCGAAATCGCTCGCCGGATTCGATGCGAAGCATCGCTATATCGCCAATTTGGGTCACGGAATTACGCCCGATGCTGATCCCGCGCTGGTCGGTGTTCTGGTCGATGCGCTGCGCAATTTTTAGGCAGGCAATTTCACAAAAGCGAAAAGATTTCGCTTGACAAACGCGGTGCGGGCAGACTCGCCGCAGCAGTTATGCACAAAAATGACGTTTCTATGACAGGTAAGTACGCGCCTTCGCTGAAACCCAATCAAATCGGCATAACTTGTTGATTTTATTGATTATTTTGATACCGCTACAGAATGAGGCAGGTCGCAACAACCGCATTCAGGCGTGCTTTCCGGCGTGTCAAGTGGTATTAGTTCACATATTTATCCACAGGCGTTGGGGACGAACTTTTGACGGATGCAGCGGCAACGATTTCACGCCAAGCGAGCGGTAAGCAAGCACTCACACGAGTGACTGTAGAGCTGCCTTTGGCGATTGGCCGCGCACTGGATTACGTTGCGCCCGCCGATTGGGGGATTGCGCCGAATTCCTGCGTCGAGGTCACGGTGGGTGTGCGACCGCACGTTGGCGTAGTCACAGCTGTTGCTGAAATCGATGCCGAGTTAGCCGCTACGCTCAAACCCGTTCGCCGCGTTCTGTGCGCCGCGTTGTCGGAATCGCTGATCGACCTCGCCGGATTTGTCGCCGAGTATTATCAGGTCTCGCTCGGCATGGCCTGCGGCCTGATCAGCCCGATGGAGGCCGCGCCGTCGCCCGAAGCAACGGCTTGGCATTTCACATCACCCGGGTACGATCATGCAGCGCAGATTCCCGCGCGCAGCACGGCGAGGCGCGCGCTGGTCGTTGCGCTTCGTAGCGGCCTTGATCGGAAAGCCATGCGCGCGCAATCGTCGACACAACGGCGCACGTTGAACGAGTGGATCGCCCAAGGCTTTGTCGAGCCGGTGTATCCGAACGCGACGCAACCAACTCAAGTGCATCCCGTACTCCCCGAGTTCACCGAACCGCAACGCACAGCCGCAACCGCCTTGCGCGCAACCGTCGATCATTTCGCCGTCTCGCTGCTGCACGGCATAACCGGCAGCGGCAAGACCGAGGTCTATCTTGATCTCGTCGCCACCGTGCTCAACGCAGGCGAACAAGTCTTGCTGCTCGTGCCCGAGATCAACCTGACGCCGCAACTCATCGACCGCGTGCTTAAAGCGCTACCCGGCGTACCCACCGCCGTGCTGCATTCGAAGCTTGCCGCAGGCGAGCGCAACCGCGCATGGCACAGCGTGCATTCCGGCGCGGCGCGGCTCATCATCGGCACGCGACTCGCCGTGTTCGCGCCCGCCGCCAATCTCGGCCTGATCGTCATCGACGA
>JBBRVM010000106.1:0-9514 GCA_038246865.1 Burkholderiales bacterium | reverse complement strand
GCGCTAGCCGTCGTTTGATCTAGCACCAAACAAATCGTCAAAGGCGTCCGCCGCCCCAGATTTCGCGACGTTACCGGTGCGCTTGCCGGAGAAACTCTCCTCAATCTTGTCTTCGAAAAAACTGTTGGGCGAGGGCGACGACATCAACTGGCGATAAAGCTCGGGCGAAACAGCCTTGTATTCGTAGATATCGCCGTTCATGAATTCGATCTCCATGACCCGCAAACGCTCGTCATAACCCGCTGCGCGGAGCTTGCTGGATTTGAGGGGTTTGCGAACGGTGTTGGCCATAGTGCGGGTTTGAGAAGCAGATTGGAAGGAATTGGCAGAATCACGCAAATCCGAAAAATGCGTAATTTTCTGAACAGGTTTTAAGCTTAAGCCCGGTTTTACATGGGCTCAAGGGCTATTTCGCAAAAAGTCGACATTTAGCTCAATGAGTTCGTAAGCCCAATCGAAATAAGCTTCTCAGTAAGAAGATGATGACATATTCGGCAGACTTTGGGCGCACTACGCGAGCAGCAAATTGTTCATCGCGCGCTTATTCGGCAATCGATAAATGTCGAAATCGCTGTCAATCGACGCGATGTCCGTAATGCCTGTTTCAATCGACAGCGCCACCAGCGACGCGTCGGCCAAATCCATTGGCAGGTCGTGATATTTCTGCGTGTAGGTGAGCATGCTTCGCACGTGTTCAACGTGCATGTGGCGCACATCCAGTCCGCCGTTTTCAACCCACTGCAAGAGCGAGCGCTGCGCGTTCGCCGTTTTGGAAAGCATATAAGCGCACTCGGTGAGCACAGGCCAGGTGCTCACCAAACGGCCACTAAAGCCTTCGAAAAACTGCCTGCACAGGGGATGATCCGCGTCACGCGGATTAAACAGCGCGATCAGCGGGCCGGCGTCGATCAGTGCGGCGTTTGGCGTGACGTTCGGCATAGTAGTCGCTCAAATGTTTTTTACGATCACGCGCCTGCAACACAGGCACCTCCGGGTCTGCCTGCGCGCTCTCGGCCTCTAGCGCCAACACCAGGTCTTTCACGCTATCCCAGACGGTCGGCTTGGGTAGAGCCTGTTTAGCCAAATACTCCGCAAGCGCAAGTTTCACCACATCGCTCTTGGTCTGCTTCGTCTGCACACAATATTGCGCCAGCGCCTCCGAGACGCGATGGTCGGTGCGTACGGTTAGTGTCATAGCGCCTCCGATGTGTAATACAGTTTCGTATTACAACATGGATTGTTGCAGATTGCAATGATTTCTCTTCGCCACCAAGCCGGGTTTCGCCCCGGCGGGCGAGTCACTTTTGGCAGTCGCCCAAAAGTAACCAAAAGGCTGCGCCCCTGCTGCCCGCCTTTTCCTGCGATGCTCGCGTTGTGCGGGATGCGTCAAACGGCGCACGTTTGCTTCGCTGTCGCTACGCAGAGTGTGTGCCGACGACGCATCTACGACCGCACAACGCTGCGCTTCTCGGGGCGGGCAGAAGGGGCGCGAAAATCGCGAACAGCAACCAAACAGGCCGTGTACCCGCCGACTCGATCACTACGAGTGACGGCCGCGCCAAACTTGTTACCTATCAAGAAGAGTAAACCCCTTCGGTGCAACCTTCTCGACATAGTCACGGTGATACATATCAATCATTACAAACGTAGATTCGCCTGATCGACACTTCAGATCGTATACGTCCACGACATTTCCATAAGGGCCGCGACCTGCGCTCCCAGCGCGTTCAAATTGAGGCGTCTCGCCATTTGCACACCTAAGCCGAGCAAGGTACGAGCGCTCTCCGGCTGGTAGGTAGGCGCGGACGGGATTCTCGAACGTGCCGACTGGTCTCGATACGTCTAACGTCGGCGGCTTGTCCGGGCGCTGTCCGAAACTAGATGTCCCGTAAAAAAGTACAAGTGCGGCGCAAACCGTTTGGAGCGCCCGGGACGAGTACGTTTGCATAATGCGACAGTTCGCAGCCACGCTTACTTCGCCGCTTTATCTTCTAACAACTTCGCCTCGCCCGACCCAGCCGCCAACATCCCGGCCCTCGCATAAACCCCCAACTTATCCCGCGAATCGGAGATGTCGAGGTTTCTCATGTGCAACTGCCCAATACGATCCAGCGGCGAGAACGCTTCGTCTTCCACGCGCTCCATCGACAAACGCTCGGGGTGATACGTAGCGTTCGGGCTCTGGGTGTCCAAGAGCGAATAGTCGTCGCCTCGACGCAGCTCAACCGTGACTTCACCGGTCACCGCACGGCCAACCCATTTCTGCAACGTGTCGCGCAGCATCAAACTTTGCGGGTCGAACCAGCGGCCTTCGTACAGGAGCCGTCCGAGGCGACGTCCCATCGTGCGGTAGTTTTCAATCGTGCCTTCGTTGTGAATGGCGGAGATCAACCGCTCGTACGCGATGAACAGCAGCGCCATGCCGGGACCTTCGTACACGCCACGGCTTTTCGCTTCGATGATGCGGTTTTCGATCTGATCCGAGATGCCGAGGCCGTGGCGCCCTCCGATTTTGTTGGCTTCCATCACGAGGTCGACGCGGCTTGCGAATTCTTTGCCGTTTAGCGCAACCGGGAAGCCTTCTTCAAAGCGAATGGTTACTTCTTCCGGCGCAATCGCAATCGACTGATCCCAGTGTTTCACCGACATGATCGGGTTGACGATGCGCAGGCCTTTGCTCAGGAATTCGAGGTCCTTCGCCTCGTGCGTCGCGCCCCAGATGTTGCTATCTGTCGAGTACGCTTTTTCGGTCGACATCTTGTACGAGAAGCCGTTGTCGTTGAGCCATTCGCTCATCTCTTTGCGTCCGCCCAGCTCCGACACGAACGCCTGATCCAGCCACGGTTTGTAAATTTTTAGAGCGGGATTGGCCATCAAACCGTAGCGATAAAAACGTTCGATGTCGTTGCCTTTGTACGTCGAGCCGTCGCCCCAGATGTTGACGTTGTCTTCCTGCATCGCCTTCACGAGCACGGTGCCCGTCACGGCCCGACCGAGAGGAGTGCTGTTGAAGTAAGTTCGGCCCGCTGTCGTGATGTGAAACGCGCCACATTGCAGCGCGACCAGACCTTCGTGAACCAACGCTTCGCGGCAATCGATCAGCCGTGCGCCCGCAGCGCCGTAGGCCGTCGCCTGCTTCGGAATGTCGTCGTAGTCGGTCTCGTCTGGCTGCGCGAGGTTCGCGGTGTAGGCATACGGGATCGCGCCTTTATGCCGC
Organism: Burkholderiales bacterium; assembly: GCA_038246865.1. Taxonomy (GTDB): domain Bacteria; phylum Pseudomonadota; class Gammaproteobacteria; order Burkholderiales; family Casimicrobiaceae; genus Casimicrobium. Next base: position 6,297 of record JBBRVM010000106.1, on the reverse strand, counting down.
ATCCAGGCGAGTGCAGCGGAGGTGTCAAGGCCACCAGAAAAAGCGATGCCGACCTTTTGGCCGACAGGGAGGGAGAGGAGGATTTTGCTCATAGCGGTTGATTTTAGGCAACCGCCAGGAGCCGACGCGAACAACTGCGACGAGATGACGACGGCACACGCTATCGAGGGATTCTGGCGGCGCTCCGCTTGAGCGAGCGCTCAGGCCGTAATGTTCGCCTGACGAGCGGGCCCTGCAAGCTCACGAGGCCAAGACGCCGGTAGCGTCGGAAGCCCTTCCCAGAATGGAATGACACGCTGAATGCGGCCGTCCGCAGCCAACTCGACAAGTGCCTCTCCCCTCGCATGAACAACCTCATTCGGACCCACAATCGCTCCCCCTATGCGTGCGCTGTTGAGGAAGATGTTCAAACCAGTATCGAGCACCAGCCGACATCCCGGCCAGTTCCTGTGGAAGCCGACAATCTTCTCAGAGATTTGCTCATAGCCAGCGAACACACGTGTCGGGCCCCAGATCTCTGCTTCGGGCGTCATTGCGGCTCGTAGTAGTCGCAGCCGGTTAGCTTCTTCGCGCTCGCCGAATGCTTCGTAGTAGGGCTTGAGGGCACTGAGGAACTGCGACTCATCCATGCGCGGCTTCAGGGTGTGCGAGCTGCTTGCTTGAATGGTTCGCCTTCATCGCCGTGGTTGACTTGGGACGCCAGCGTCCGCGAGCGACGAACCGAAGTACATGCGACTGACTGCTGCCTGAGCTGCTGCTGCTTCGCAGAGACTGCATGGCCTTGAAGTGGAATACAGCACTGCACCTGACAGCAGCGTTCGACCCAACCTGCGCTGAGCATCGTGGATGGCTCCTCGTTCGGCATGAGCATCAGGGTTCTGATTCTTGATAACCCGGCTAGGAGCTCCGCCAACGATCTTGCCGTCCAGCACCACTACGGCTCCGTACGGTTGATCTCCCAACGACTCCGCGAGACGTTTCATCTCGTTGGCCGCTTCGTACCACCGCTGCTCAGGTAGTGCCCTCTCAGCTTGCGACTGAGCTGTCGAGCGGGCGCTGGAAACGAGCAGTATCACCGCCCCTGCAATGGCGGTTCGGCGACTGAAAAGGAGAGGCGAGAGCGGCATGATGGACTCCTATGGTAGCTACGGTATGAGCTGACCGACAAGCCCCACGCTACACATTGCAAGCGTGGTGGTTTGCCGGGCTTGTCCGGTTGAACGGGGGCGGCATTCGATTCATTCGTCCTTCTTTTCCTTCTTTGGCTTCTTCGCCTTCTTCTCTTTTTTCGGCTTGTACTCGTCGGACATCACGAAGTAGACGGGCTGGCCACAGGCGTTGTATTTGCGGCAATGCTTGCCCCAGTTTTTGGCGTGCCCCGGTGGAACGTGTAGATACAACGGTGCCCGAGAAGCAGCCCGTGGTGCACGAACCACCGTTACAGGTCTGACATAAACCACCGGTGGTGGCGGAGCGTTACCGATATCCACTCGCCCGTACACGCCCGGTCTGATTTCGCCCGAAATAATTATCTGGGCATCGGCATTCGGGCTGTACGAGAACGAAGTCAGGCATAGCAACGACGTAATCACAGCCCATTTAGCATGACGCATATTTGCTCCTTTGAGAATGGGTGATTATTGGCAAGATGCCAACAATGGGGCCCGGCGAATAGCGCTTGTCTGCCGCGCGGCGATGTTTGATTTGGGCATGCCAATCGCTGGCGGTAGGCAAACGCTATCCGTTCTCAAGGGCAGTTTACGCTTAGCTTCGCCGTCTATCGAAATTGATATTCACCGCCGACATTTGGTATGCAGCGCTCAGAGCTATCCGCAAAAAGTAACTGCGCCCAAAGGCGGCGCGGCTTGCTGCGCGAGCGAACGCGCGCAGTGTTATGCAATCGCCGAATTGAGTCGCCGAATTACTTCCACAGCACCGCGGTGTCGATCACAGGGATCACGCCGTTCGAGGCTTTCATATCGGCGGTTTTGACTTTCGCCCCGTAGTCGGTCGCTTGGCTCGAAGAGTCGCCGCAGTCGGTCGCGTCAGGCTTTGCAAGATTCGCCGTGCACGCGTAAGGTATTCCGTCCTTGTCCCGCATCGAGCCGAGAGCAGCGGAGGTGTCAAGACCAGGGGAAAAACCATGCAGACCTTTTGCCCGACGGAGAGAGAGGAAAATTTTGCTCATCGCGGTTGATCTTCGGCAACCGCGATGAGCTGACGTTTGCGTTCGCTGGTTACAGCGGCGGCAAAATCACTTTGTCGATGACATGGATGACGCCATTCGAGTTGAGCACATCAGTCGCGGTGATGTTTGATACACGGTTACGTCCGTCTGTAATCGCAACGCCGGCTGCGGTTGCCTGGATCACGAAGGTTCTGCCCTGCACGGTGGTGATGGGTGCGTTCACGGTGATGTCCGCTTTCAAAACGCGCGCTGCGACGACGTGATACGTGAGCACGGAGCGCAGCAGGGCTTTGTTGGCGGGCGTGAGCAAGTCAGGGCCGGTCGCAGCGGCGTTGCCGGTCAGCTCTTTTGCCAGTGCGTCAAAGGCTGCGTTCGTGGGCGCAAATACAGTGAACGGACCGGTGCCAGATAGTGTTGTGACCAGATCGCCGTCATTGCTGGAAAATTGCAGCGCAGCGACTAAGCTGGTGAATTCGGGCGCCGAGGCAATCGCGGTTTGCACAATGGTTTTGTCGGCGGGCAACAGCACCGCGTCAATCAGGTGCACGATACCATTGCTTGCGGTGATGTCGGTTGCAGTGATGTTTGCCTTGCGATTGCGGCCATCGGTGATGACAGGTTTGGCGGCTACGACATCAATCTTGAAAAAACCGCCGCCTGCGGGCGTGATCGCCTTACCAAACGGAATGTCAGCGGCTTTCACCACGCTGGTCAGTACGTGATACTGGAGCACGGCTTTTACCAGTGCTTTGTTCGCTGGCACGAGAATGTCTGGGCCTCTTGCGTTGGCGTTGCCAGTCAACGTTTGCGCCAATTTGTCGAATGCGGCATTGGTCGGGGCGAACACGGTCAAAGTACCGGCCGAGCCCAAAAGATTGACCAGGTCATTGTTGTCGCTGGCAAATTGCACGGCAGCGACGAGTGAAGATAAATCGGCTGTCGCTTGCGCGGTCGCGAGGATGGACACGGGGGCAGCAGGCGTCGGCTCATGGTTATCCGAGCCGCAGGAAGCGAGCAGGGCGGTTGCCGTGAGGGCGGTGAAGTAGCGGAGATAAGTTTGCAATTTCATCAGGTGCTCCAGAAAAAACAAAGGACACGAAAAAAAAGTTAAAAAAAACTCCAGCAGCGCGGACGCGAAGCTGGAGTTTTGGTTTGCCTGGGATTGATTACTTAGGCATTACCACGGTGTCGATGACATGGATCACGCCGTTCGACGCTTTTACGTCGGCCGTCGTGACTTTTGCGCCATTGACGCTGACGCCCATGGCGTCCGCTTTGACGTCAAGCGATTGGCCGTTAACGGTGGGCACCATGCCGGTTTTCACGTCTTTGGCCATCACTGCGCCGGAAACGACGTGATACGTCAGGATTGCCTTCAACTTCGGGATGTCCTTCAGGAGCGCGTCAACCGTGCCTGCGGGCAGCTTGGCGAACGCAGCGTCTGTTGGCGCGAACACGGTGAATGGGCCCTTGCTTGAAAGGGTATCGGCAAGACCAGCCGCTTTAATGGCGGTGACGAGGGTTTTGAAATTGCCGTTGGCGACAGCGACGTCAACAACGGTACCGGGGGCCGCGAGGGCGGCACCGGAGATCAGGGCAACGCTGACAAAGCCAGCAATAACGGACTTGAGGGGACGGAACATCATGATTAAACTCCTAGAATGAACAAATGGTCACAAAACTACTTATTGGTCTGAATCGGCCTTAAAAGCCTTTATTCACACCGTTTAGTAAATAATTGAACTCATTAGTGCAAATTATTACCTGAAAGTTCCATTTTGGCAACACCTTATCGTTTGCGCCAGTTAGAAATGCGTGAGGAGGCCATCCTCGACGCTGCGCATCAGCTGCTAGGCAAGCTCGGCTACGAAGAGATGACGATGGACGTGGTGGCCGCTGAGGTCGGCATCGCCAAAGCCAGTCTGTACAAGCATTTCCCATCGAAAGAGAAGCTAGCCGCGCGCACCATGACGCGGCTTTTTGAGCGCACGATCACGCGTCTGACCGCTCTACCCCCCGATCTGTCCGCTGTCGAAAAGCTACGACAGATGCTGGAATGGGTGCTGCAAGAGCGGCTGAAAGGCAGCATTCCGCACTTGCCTTCGACCAACGGCGCACTTGAGCACTCCTTGATGACCGACGAGATTTATCTAGCGGCGCTATTTACGTTGAACGCAGCGCTGTCGTCGCTGGTCGAACGTGCCAAGAGCGACGGCGCGCTGTCGCGCGAGCTGCCCACCGATTACATCGTTACCGCGATTTATGCACGCTCCTGCGACCCGACACTTGACTACATGCAGCGTGGCAACAGCTACTCCGGTGACGAAATTGTGCGACACATGTTGCATGCTTTTTTTGTCGGCGTCTCGACTACCGCGCCTGCAACGTCCTAGTTTCCCATCTTCACCTTGATGTATTGAGGTCCCGCCCATGCACGTTTTTATCGGTCTGTGGAAACCAAAACAGAGTTGGCTCGCGCTGTCGCAACCTGCACGAACGGCGTATCTGAGCAAGGTGACCGCGCTCACGCGGCTACGCCTCGGGAGCAAAGCCGAAGCCGTCGCCTGGGGCCAAAACGGCCACGCTGCGACGGTCGATCGCTACCAGTATTTTTGCGTCTGGCGGTTTCCGAGTGCGGACATGGGAGACGCCTATCTCAGCGTGCTCGCCGAAAATGGCTGGAACGATTATTTTGAAACCGACAGCGTACGTGGCGCACCGAAAACGCCGTTCGATGTCATGACGCAGCACGTGCTTTTGTAACCTCAGCTTTTTCTCGAAAACGCCGCTTCATCGGGGCCAGAAGCGATAAATGCCATTTATCGACTAGGGTAGTATTTACGATCTAGCCCCGGTGTAGAGGTGCTTTCAGGAAAAAAGCTGTGGCCTGATCATGCGCTCAGGAACCCCGGATTCACCGACGACGCGAAAGGCAATCGCGCCAACGAATGTGCGATCTTCTCGCTAACGCGTCCCGCCCGAAGTTTGGAAGTCAACCGTCTCCGTCGTTGCAGTGCCGTTGGTGCGACGGGGGTAGCGCAGCCACGTCATCGCGATGTTGAGTTCTGCGACGACGTTCGCGGCCTCGATCATCTTCCCGTTACCCAGGTCGATGTTTGACGTGGTGTGCGCGTCCGTAACCAGCGTCACATCGTAGCCGCGATCCAGCGCGGCAGAGGCCGTCGCGCGATTGCACCAGTTGGTCATGGCGCTGGCCAGCGTGATGCGGGTCGCACCTATTATGGCGAGTGTCTCTTCAAGCTTCGTCTGCTCGAACGAAGATTCAAACTGCTTGTCTATCCGAGCTTCGTTTGCTGTGGGTTTCAATTCGGGCACCCACTGCCATAGCTCGCTTCCGGGCGGTAGCTCGTCCGAAGAGTGCTGAACCCAAATCACGGGCACACCCTGATCGCGCGCCCGCTCGACGGTACGCGCCACATTTTTGATGACGCGTTGCGCTTCCGACGCCTCGCCCATCACGCCCGCCTGTACGTCGACGACCAGCAGGGCGCCTTTGTTGCCTTCTCGTGCGGTTGCCATCACGATTTCCTCAGATAGGATGCTGACTGTTTGCCAGCAGCGATATATAGCTGGCAGCAACGCGAAAAGGATCGCGGTGTCGCTTCATTCCGGCTGGTGACAGACGGCCTCGACGTTATTGCCGTGCAGGTCTATTACAAATGCGCCGTAGTAATTCGGGTGGTAATGCTCGCGTAGTCCCGGTTTGCCGTTGTCTTTCGCACCGCTGGCGATGGCTGCCGCGTAGAACGCGTCGACGGCTGCACGGTTCGGCGCTTTCCATGCGAGGTGACAGCCGCGCGTGACGGGCTCGCCGTACTCGGATGTGCCTTGAATAAACCAGGTGTTTACCTTCGCGCCTTCGGGAGTATCGAAGCCCATGCCGAACATTTTCTGTCCGTCGAATTCAAACTCGTGGAGCACTTTGTAGCCGAGTGGTGCGAGGGCTGCCTCGTAGAGTGCGCGCGTGGCGGCGAGGTCGGTGACGCGGAAGGTCATGTGGTCGAGCATGGGGACTCCTTGAAAATTTCGTTGACAACTGTTCTGGCGGTCGCTCAATCACCTACGATTACGCCTTGAATTTCAGCACT
>JBBRVM010000105.1:0-9575 GCA_038246865.1 Burkholderiales bacterium | reverse complement strand
TGCTAACCATGGTGCTCGCGCCGCTTGCGTGGATATTCAACGACAAAGTACTCACCCCGTGGCTCGCGAGCGACGATGCGCCTGCGCCGTTTGACCGCATTGACGATCCGGGAACGCCCGTCATCATCGCTGGCTACGGACGCGTCGGACAGGTGGTGGGACGCGTGCTCAACATGAAGAGTATTGCCTTCACGGCAGTCGACGCCAGCTCCGATCATGTCGATTCGGTGCGCCGTTTTGGTAACAAAATTTTCTACGGCGACGCCACGCATTACGATCTGCTTCGCGCCGCAAAGACGGAGCAGGCGAAACTTTTTATCGTCTGCATCGATGACGTGGAATCATCGATCGCAACAGTCAAACTGGTGAAAAAGCATTTTCCGAACGTGGAGGTGCTCGCCCGCGCAAGGAACCGCACGCACCTGATGCGCCTGCGCGAGTTAGGCGTCGAGAATCCTGTCCGCGAAGCGTTTGCTGGCAGTGTCGAACTGTCGAAACTGGTGCTTGAAGGCTTGGGCGTTTCCATCGAGCAAATAGAGAAGACACTCACCACCTTCGTTGACCATGACCTCGCCATGCTGGAACGGCAACAGGCGGTGTTCCGGGACGAGGCTAAACTCATCGCAGTATCGAAAACAGCACGCGCGGAACTCGAAACCATCCTGCGCGAAGACGCAGAGGCTGATGGTCGTAGCGATAAGCTGGCACCGGAAATGCAAACGAAAATTGAGGCAACACGAACATGAATCGTTTGAAAATCGCAGTGATCGGCGCGGCACTTGTCGCGCTGTCCGGGTGCGCAACGCGCTTTGATTTGCAGGCGCATCGCGGCGGTCGCGGGCTCGCGCCAGAGAACACGCTGACGGCATTTTCAAAGGCATTGGACATCGGAGTCAGCACGCTGGAACTCGACATTGGCATCACCAGGGACGGGGTATTGGTGATCTCGCATGATCGCTATCTGAACGCTGACATTACCCGTGACGCGCAGGGCAAATTCCTGGCCGAGCGCGGCCCGACGATCGTATCGCTGAACTTTGCCGAGCTGCAACGCTACGATGTGGGCCGTCAAAAGCCGGGCAGCAATTACACCAATTCGTTCCCACAACAAAAGGGTACGGACGGCGAACGCATTCCGACGTTGGCGTCGTTGTTTGAGCTGGCTGCCAGGCGGGGCGCAAACGATGTTCGCTTCAATATCGAAACCAAATCTCGCCAAATGCTGCGTCAGAAACGCTCGCCCCTGAGCCGTTCGTTCGCGCACTGATTGCAGAGATTCGTAAGGCTGGACTGACGAATCGCGCCACGATTCAATCATTCGACTGGCGCACGTTGGTGATTGCGCAGCGCGAGGCCCCGGAGATCGTGACGGTGCATTTGACCAGTCAGCAGGGCGTGGGAGACACCGTGCAGGCGGGCAAGCCTGGGGCGTCGCCGTGGCTCGCGGGTTTCGATGTTGACGATTACGCCGGATCAGTGCCGAAGCTCGTAAAAGCAGCCCGAGGCACCGTTTGGTCGCCGAACTTCAGGGACGTCACCGAGGCGCTGGTGCGAGAGGCGCAATCGCTGGAACTGAAAATTGTGCCGTGGACGGTGAACGATGAGTCCGATCTCGCGCGGTTGCTTGACTGGAAAGTTGATGGACTGATTACCGATTATCCGGATCGTTTGCGTGCGCTCATGAAGGCGCGGGGGATGGCTTTGCGAATGCAGTCTTTGACAATACCGCTACCTACAAGAATGGGGATTACCCGCTTAGATTGCGGCAGCGGTCACTGATAGATTACATGCTCAGATAAATTTCCCAACCAAGGAGTCAGCTATGATCTTTCGAAAATTGTTTGTTAAATTGATGGTTCTTGGTATGTTTTTTTGCGGGAGGGGTTGCGTACGCTGATGCGCTCATTCGCATAGATACGGTTGTCATAGTGGGTAAGAAATGCAGCGACGGTGCTAGGTGTGGAGTGTTTGTTTACGACGCGATGGATCCAAATGACATGAGTTACTGGCTCTACGAGCCTATGACTGTCGCTGGAATTGGCGATCAAAATACCGCTGCTGCTTTAAAGAAATTTGCTGAGTTCCTTTCCACAGCTAAAGATGCATGCCTCAAAGCAGGCGAGCATCAAGAAACATGGTTAGCGCGGCAGATACAAAACTGGGTATCAAGTAACCCTTTTGCCGGGGTGCAAGCGCACATGGTTAATACGGCGATGAGAGCTACCGCGGCGCAGAATGGCATGAATCCGCCACCGCCGAGTTGCAGAAGTTAATCGCGGGCCACGAAATGCTAAGGCTAGGACTGATCGTAGTTGTGTCGTTGTTGGCGTTGATCTTGTTTGGTGTTCCTTATAAAAAAAACCCGAGCAACGCAGGCATCGCCGAGCACACGGCGGCTGCTGCGACAACGGCGCTCACCCCCCAGCGCTCACACGACACCACTCCCACGCTTGGCACACCCAATAAATCGACGGTTGTACCATCGTCGACGCAAAGTGCTAGAACAATCTTGCAGCAGAGTGCTGCTATCCGTGAAGTGGCTTTTCAGTCATCACAATCGAACGATCCCTACCTTGCGATTGCAGCTCAGGATGGGCTTATTTACTGTGTTGATATCGGCGGGAACGCTAACGTGCCTGCCGAAATGCATGCCGCAAAATCGTTCTGGCTGAACCCAAATTTCAATAACCTGAACGTTTCTTCAATCAAAGCCCGCACGCAAGCAGTGTTGTACACACGCGATCGGTGTGACGCCAAAAACGCCGAAGTCGTTGCGCTTGATCTCCAATTGCGATCCGCATTGAGTGAAAAATTGACGGCTTACAACCGGCTGCTTGCCGAGATGGGGCGACTCCCCGACCTTGATTTCAACGCGTTGTCTTTAGAGTCTAGGTCTTTGCTTTTAGGCGGCAATGGAACTGCATTGCTTGGCGTAATTGATCAATTGTCAACGAAGCTGTTTGGTCCCGGTGCGACGGACAGTGAGATGTTTGCGGCGATACTCGCAACGCAACTTGCAGCGTGCCAGCTCGGTGATATTTGCGATCAACAGAGCTTTCGCAAACACGCATTGTGTTTGCGCTGGGGAGCGTGCGCGGGGACGAACGTCGACGAGGCACTACGCGCTTTGCTAGCAGATCGAAGCGACTTACAACAAAGCGTCGACCGCGGCGCGACTCGCCTGCGTCAGTCGCTCCAGTCAGTTCGAATGTAACGGGCAGCCTACGCTCCATTTCGTCGCGTACCCATGATACCGTTTCTGATTTTCTCGATGTTTGCGTATTGGGTAATATTTCTCGGCGGTGCCGATTATCTCCAACACAAAGTGCAGTCGGCACTGTTGCTCTCGCCGCTCGCGCCTGCGCTTACTGCTCCTTTACTGAGGTTATACGTTGGGGCGCTCTGGTGTCTGCGTTTGGTTCTATTGATCGTCAACGCCACCCCCAATGTGACCTAATTTGCGACGAGATATGACTTTGTGCGCACAGCATCCAGTGCCGCGATTCAACCATCCCGGTGTCGGAACGGTTTTACTCGCTACGATCATCGCGTAGCACGCCAATCGCGGCCGAGGGTTTCCACAGATTCGCAGTCGCTACTTCTTCATCCGCTCACGAATCGCAGGCAGCAGCTTCTTGTCGATATCTTCTTCGCCCAGCGCATAAGCGACGAACTTGTCGCCCTCGAAGAGAGTGAAGCTCGGAAAGCCCCGAATCTTGCCATCGGTTTCGTTTTTTACGCGCGGCCACAACCATTGCTGATCGGGCTTGAAATCGCGCTCGACGAACGGAGCTGACAGGCTTCGTTTTTTGACCACTGTGTAGCGCACCGCCCTGCCTTCGGGGCTTTTCAGAAACTTGGCTTCGCCACCTGACCCCAGCACCGAGCCTTCCCACCACGTACACCAGCGGCAGTCTTTCGCCGACCAGTAGACGACGGTGAGTGGCTCGCCTGCCGCCCAGACTGGGCCGGTAACGCCCGCGAAAAGTGCCGCACCAACGAGGGCGACTAGATGCTTAGCAGGGTGTTTCATACGCATCACCAATCCGGATTACGCCAACAATTTCTTCACGTAGGCAACATAGGCCTTCATCGCGTCATCATTACTCGCGCCTTTTTTGTTCGCCCAGGCGTCAAACTTTGCACGTCCTACCGGGTCCATGATGCCGGGGCGGCGTCCCGCTGCATCACCCTCTGTGCCTTGCTTGTAGAGCGCATACAACTCCAGGAGCGTCGCGTTGTCGGGCTTTTCTTTGAGCGTTTTTACGTCCGCTTGTGCTTTCTCGAAGTCGTCTTTGATCGCCATGGCTTGCATCTCCTTGTTGTGGGAATCTAGCGGCTATTATTGTTGATGCAAGGCGTCCGCCGCAAGCGGGAAAATTTATAAGCTTTTGCGAATAAGGAGTGGATCGTGGCCAAACACAAAATGAGCAGCGTCGACACCGCATGGCTGCGGATGGATTCGACGACCAATCTGATGATGATCGTCGGCGTGATGATGTTCGAAACGCCGCTCGACGTGCCGCGTTTGAAGACCGTGCTGCAAGGTCGCCTCCTCGTATACCCGCGCTTCCGCCAATTCGTGGTCGATGATGGCATGTCAGCGCACTGGATCGATGACGAATCATTCGACATTGACGCCCACCTGCATCGTGTGCGTTTGCCCGGCGCAGGCGGCGAGCTTGAGTTGCAGGCGATGGTGGCCGATCTTGCGAGTGAACGGCTCGACAAGGGCAAGCCGCTGTGGCAGATGCATCTGGTCGAGCACTATCAGGGCGGCTCCGCGCTCATCACGCGCATTCACCACTGCATCGCCGATGGCATCGCACTGATCGGTGTGTTGCTCAACATGACGGAGCTTGATCCGGAGGCACCGGATACCCCGCGCGAAATACCCGGCCTCGGCAAATCCAAAATCAGGAAATTCGCAAAAGGAAGCGAAAAGTCGTTCAATATTTTCGAGGCCCTGGGGCCATTTGGCGCGCAATTGCAAAGCAAGCTTGCTCCCGCCATGCATGCACTCGCGCCGGTCGCTGAAATAGCGCAATCAGCGTTCGACAAACTCGGCCCGCTGAAGGCTCCGATTGAGTCGGCGATGGACGATGGTGCACGCATGGGTAGCCGCATGGTCGCCAAATACAGCCGCTGGGTCGACGACCCCACGGAGGCGATGGACGCCGCAAAAGTGGCCGCTGGATTCGCGCAGGAGCTGGCCGCTCTGGCGGTACTGCCCACCGACACACCGACAAGACTCAAAGGCAAGACTGGGACGGTCAAATGCGTCGCGTGGAGCGAGCCGCTTGACCTCGTTCGCGTGAAGGATGTGGGCTACGTGCTCGGCTGTTCGGTGAACGATGTGCTGCTTGCCTCAGTCGCGGGCGCGATTCGTAGCTATCTCGTGAGCAAGGGCGACATCGTGGCCAGTGACGCAGGGCTACGCGCGTTTGTGCCGGTGAATCTGCGTGCGCCAGGTAAAGAGAACACGCTCGGCAACCAGTTCGGATTGGTCGGTCTCGTGTTGCCGATTGGCGAAGCAAACCCAATTGCCCGCGTATTCGAAGTACGCCGTCGTATGGGCGAACTTAAAACGGGTTATCAGGCCGCCGTGAGCATGGCGTTACTTGGCGTGCTGGGCTACCTGCCGAAAGCGATTCAGCGGCAGGCTTTAGGCATACTGAGCGACAAAGGCACCGCGGTCATGACCAATGTCCCTGGCCCCGCCAAGCCGCTCTACCTTGCAGGCAGCAAGATTTCGCAAAATATGTTCTGGGTGCCGCAAAGCGGGCATGTCGGTATGGGCGTGTCAATTCTGTCCTACGCAGGTGGCGTCCAGTTCGGTCTCATCACTGATCGCAAACTCTGCCCCGATCCACAAGCCGTTATCGGTCAATTTCAGCCAGAGTTCGAAAAACTTTTGACGTCGCTCATGTGGCTTGAAAGGGGTTATGTGGGTGCGGACTCGGGGGCGTTTGACGGCATGCTGACCAGCGACGCGCCGAGTGCCGGTCAGCCAAAACCGAAGGCCCGGAAAAGAAAAAAGCAGCCCGTGTAGAGCTGGTTTGTCGTGATCTCATTCTCCGGCTTGCGCCGGAGTGGACGCCGCAACAGCGCCGTGATCCCAGGGGTTACTTGCCCAACTGCGCTTCGAGAAACGCCAGTATTTGTGTGTAGAGGTCAACGTTATTTTCCAGCTTGCCGAAGCCGTGGCCTTCTTTTTCCTTGACTACGTACGCTTTCGCAGGGTTGCCAGCATTTTTGAGTGCCCTGTCCATCGCGTTGATCTGCTTGATCGGCACCCGGATATCGTCTTGACCCGCGTACAGAAACACGGCCCCTTTGATTTTTGAGGCATGATTGACGGGCGACAAATCTTTAACCAGTTGCGAATTGAGATCAGTGACGCCAAGCATCGCTTTCCAAAAGTCGACCGCTGCTGGCTCACTGACATAGTCGGTCTCAAGCGACGTGTTTTGAAAGACAAGATCAGTCACGGCCAGTCCAGCCACCGCGCACTTGAACAAGTAAGGCGTCTTCACCATCGCCTGCAGCCCCGCATAGCCGCCATAGCTGGCTCCGGAGATACACGCCCGTTTCGGGTCGGTGTAACCCTGATCGACCGCCCACTTGAGCGCGTCTTCATGATCCTCAGACATTTGCCGTCCAATGGTTCCAAAGCCTGAGGTGTAGATTTTGTTTCCCATGCCCGGCGTAATACGGAAGTTCGGCACAACGACGGCGTAGCCACGTGAGGCAAACAATTGTCCTTCGATGTACCCGAAGCCACCGCCGAACCGGTCGGCACGCACCGTCGGGCCGCCGTGAATGTGAACAATGGTTGGCAGCCTGGTCCCTTCTTTGTAGCCTTTCGGCAGGAACAGGTAGCCGGGAATTTCCAGTCCGTCTCGCGTTTTGTAGAGGAATGGGCGCTGCTCAACCAGCTTGCCTTCCAGCCACGGACGGGACGATCCAATTTCTTCCAGCGTCCGCTTGGTATCGTCGAACAGATACCAGCGTACCGGGCTGATATCCGAATACGATGTCACCAGCAAGCGCTTTCCGTCGGGCGTCCGAGTGAACGAATTGATCATGCCAGGAAGCGCACCATCGAGCGCCCGCTGAAGCTTTGCACGGGTCTCATCAATCCACACTGTTTCCGGCTTCTCTGCAGCGACACGGTAACCCACAATTTTGTCGTCGACACTGCTCTGTAATACCCCGGCTACCTCATCGCCCTGCGAATCGGCCCCCATGTCGTAACGAGGGTGCTGGGCGACGATATCTCCCAATTTCTTCTGGTTAGGGTCGTATCGGTACACTGCCATCGTGTCACGACCTTGATTGGTCGCGACTTGCAGCGTCTGATCATCGGACTCGAACGCCAGCGGCACGAATACCGATCCTTTGTCGCGCGAATACCTGGCGATTTCTTGCCACGGCGCATCGGCTGACTTGCGGTAGTGCACGGTACGAGTCAGCTCATCTTTCACGCCGCTGACGACTACCCTTGGCACCATCTTGCTGTCGACTAGCCACTGGCTGGAGCGAGAGGCAGGCCGACCACTCGTGAGAATGGTGGAGCGCCCGGTATTGAGATTCAACCGGTACAGATCTACGGAGTCTGCGCTGGTCAAATTGCCCTCTGCAATGACCTCGTCGGTGTTACCTGGAATCGTCTTGTACAACGACAATCCCCGATAGACGTATTGATTCTTATCCCTCGTCGCCCGCACGGTGGGTGCCAGTTCTCGACCCGTTTTTCCGTCGCGCGACACGACGAAGAGTCCGCCGCCGTCGAACTGTCCAGCGCCGGTAGGAGAGTTTTGCTGCCCCAGCGAAAAGATGAGCCGTTCGTCGCCCACCCAAGCGACATTGAGCACGTCGAAGTCCGAATAGCTGGTGAGTAGCGTGCCCTGACGGGTTTCCATGTCGAGCACCAGCAGATTCATGCGTCCCCGTGAGGGTGCGGTCGCAGCCAGATACTTCCCGCTTCGCGACAGGATTGGATTGGCCAACTGAGGGCTCTTCCAGATGTCTTCGACCGTCAGGGATTTGACCGTTGGCGTGGTCGGCGTCTTGGCGTGCGCCAGTGCCGTAAGGGCGATCAGAGACGAAGCAAGAAAGTGTCGCAACATAATTTCCCCGAAATTGAACAGTTTCCGGGTGCAAGCGTAATGGATATGCTGCCGCCGGAAGAGGCCACGCGACAAACGACGGTAATCGCGGGTTGATTGACGAAAGCCAGCGACTGAACGTACAGAGCTGGGAAACAACTTAATATCACGTTTGCAATCAAATTTTGCGAACAGCATCAGTCTGACAACTCATATGGCCGCTCTCCCGTCACTGCAGCAACTGCGCTACCTGATTGCGCTTCAGGAAGAAGGGCACTTCGGTCGCGCGGCGGAAAAGAGCTTTATCACGCAAAGCACGCTCTCCGCCAGCCTGCGCGACCTGGAAAGCACGCTGGACGTGACCCTGGTTGAGCGTGACCGGCGACATGTTGCATTCACGGCGATCGGCGAGGCGGTGGTTTCACGCGCGCGCGATCTGGTGGCGCAGGCTGGTGACTTGGTCGAGCTTTGCGCGTCGTCACGGAATCCCCTCACGGGCACGTTCCGGCTGGGTGTTATCCCCACTATTGCGCCGTTTGCCTTGCCGTCATCGCTCACCCAGTTGCGCACACTTTATCCAAAGCTAAAGCTGCTTTTGCGTGAAGATTTAACGGCGGTTTGTCTGGACCGACTGCTCGCCAGTTCGCTTGACGCGGCGCTGATCGCGCTGCCATACGATCTTCCGGCTGGTGTCGAAACGCTGTCGTTGTTCGACGACGAATTCCTGTTCGTCACGGCGGACCCGAAGCTTGGCGCTGCGCAATCGCCGCTGCCCATTGAAAAGATTGATCCCGACCAGTTGCTCTTGCTGGAAGACGGACATTGTCTACGCGATCATGCGATTGCCGCCTGTTCGCTCAAGAACGCGCAAACCAATCGCTCGCTCGCTGCGACCAGCCTCATCACGCTCACGCACATGGTGCAAAGCGGACTCGGACATACGCTGCTGCCGGAGCTGGCGATTGCGGGCGGCGTGCTGTCGGGGTCAAGTCTCTATGCGCGCCGGTTTACGCCACGCGGCCCGTCGCGAACGATTGCGATCGCCTTTCGCAAGACATCGGCACGGCGCGAAGAGATCGCGGAACTGGGCAGAATTTTTGCGCAAAGCAAAGGATTTACCGGCTCGGCGAGAGCGAAAACAGTGCGACGCGCGCGCACCTCGAAAAGTGCTTAATTGGAGATACAGCTCTTCTATGAAACGCGGTGACTCAAAACAAAAGCGTACTTTCGGGGGCTCGTTGACTCAGAAGTAAGGTGTACCGACGCAAACAGCGAAGGACCCGGAAATGAGTCGATCAGAAAGGCGTGCTTACCTGCACGCAGTTGCCGCGCGCTACGCGGTTGCACAGCGTGCGCAGAAGGGCCGCATGTTGGACGAATACTGCGCCACAGTGCAGGTAAGCCGCAAGCACGCTATCGCACACATCGGTCGCGCCATCAAGGCGCTAGCCGATGAGGCCGCAG
>JBBRVM010000104.1:0-9585 GCA_038246865.1 Burkholderiales bacterium | reverse complement strand
TGTGTTCGTTCGTTGCCTGATTGACTTCGTCATAGCCCTTCGGTTCGAAGAAGAAATGGCCCGATTGTCGTGACACCATGCCAACCAGCCAGCACACGAGCGCAGCCATTGCTGGTGCGTAGAAAAGCAACACATAGCCCACCACAAAACTGATCGCACTGACCAGATGCAGACTCTGGTTGATGCGACTGTGGTGGTAGTAGCGGTGATCGTCCCAGCGCTGCTCGCGAAGTTGTTCCATGAATCCGCTCATCATCGTCTCCCCTGAGTGTTCGTGCGTTCAATTACCGAAAGATTGCAGAGTGGTTGTAGCGCTCGACCGTGACAGAACGATGAATCTCGTACCGGCTCGCTGACGCAAAAGCGCCATGCATCAGACATCGAACGGTCACAGTCCTTTGTTCCATTACAGCTTGGGAACAAGCGTGCGTTGGTCGCCTGGACGGCGTTGTGACATTCCGTGTTTCCCAAAAAATAGCTTGCCAGCATGGCGAATGACAGAACTGGGGATTGACAATGCAAAGCGAGAAAGCCACGAGCGTCATCGCGAACAGCCGAATTGAGCGCGTGGACTTCCACCTTCATTCGTACGCCTCGAATGTGACCGATTACTATGCTGCCAACAGCTTCTCCATTCCCGAGTCGTACTCTGACCCGATCAAGCTTTATCACATGCTCAAAAAGCGAGGCATGTCGCTGGTGACGCTCACGGATCACAACTCCATCGACGGCGTGCGTGAGATGCTTGACCGTGGTTTCAAGGATGTGTTCATCAGTTCCGAGATGACCACCACCTTCCCGGAAGATGGTTGCAACGTCCACATTACGGTCGGCAACATGACCGAGTCGCAGTTTGCTGAAATTGATCGGCTGCGCGCAAATGTCTACGAAATGGTTGCGTATGTTGATGCCCTAGTTGCCGCCGAGGAGACGCCGAACTACGCTGGCAACAAACTCGTGTACTTCATGACGCATCCGTTAATGAGTACGCAGAATCGTCCGTACGGGCGCGAGGGTTCATTGAGTGCTGCGCACATTGAAAAAGCACTGCTGCTTTGCAACTGCATTGAAGTCCGGAATGGGGCGCGTACCCGCGTGCTCAACGACCTGACCTGGGAAATCGTGGGCGGCCTTGATCGCGCCACCATCGAGCGGCTTGCCAACCAGCACGGCATTGAACCGAAGGGGTCGACGCCGTGGCTCAAGTCCGTGGTGGGCGGATCGGACGACCATGCCGGTATCAACCCCGGCACGACCTGGACCGAGTTTGAGGTGAGCACGGAGACCGCGTTATCGGCCGACGCGATGGTTGATTCGATCCGCGCGCGCCGCAGCCGACCCGACGGCGTACATGGCGGCCCGGTCACTATTGCCCATTCCATTCTCAAGTTGCTGTATGAAGGCGGCGACTCCCGCAATACCAATACTTCACAAAAAGCGGTGTCGGTAGGCGGATCCATGCAGTCGCTGTTAAAGCTGGTTTTCGATGCAGACAACCAGAGCCTCCTTGACAAGCTGTCGTTTCAAGTGCGGCGTAGCCTCTACCGTTTCAAGCAGACGTGGTCACGCAACCAGGCCAGCAAACCTTTCGAGGCGGTACTGGAGGCTGAGATCTACGAGATGCTGGCCGATTGCGACTTCCGCGACAAAGTCAGCGCCGCGACCACGATGGATGATCGAATTTTTCTGGTGATCACCACGCTGGTGAATCGGATCTTTGCCCACTATGTGCGAAATTTGCGTCGCAGCGGATCGCTCAACATCGTCAGCGCGATCAAGGAGTCCGTAGCACTGGTCTCCTCCAATCTCTTTGTTTCTTTGCCCTACCTCGTGGCTTTCATGGCGCAAAGTGCCGACTGCCAGATCGCGCGCGACGTGCGCCGCGCCTTCAAGGTGCGCGAATCCCAAAAAGTGGTGTTGGTTACCGACACGTTCTTCGAAGTCAACGGCGTATCGAACAGCATCAAGCGCATGATTCGCGAATCGATTCGTCGCGACATAGATTTCACCGTTGTGACCTGCGTCGCTGACAGCGATTTTGAACGCCTCGCGCAAGATCCAGACACCGCCGCTTTTGTCGCCGCAGGAAAACTCAAGATGTTCCGCGCAGTCGCGCACCTGGGCTTCCCGCAGTACGATGGTTTGCAGATTTGCTTTCCACCGCTGCTCGACATGCTCAAGTACCTGCAGGAGTCCGGCTTCACCAAGATGCAAATCAGCACGCCCGGTATCGTAGGTCTTGCGGGGCTGGTGACGGCCAAGCTTCTGCAAATCGAAACGGCTGCGACGTATCACACCAGCTTTCCAGAGTACGTGGAAAATTACACCAAGGATGTGAGCCTTGAGGCGATGACATGGAAGTACATGCTCATGTTCTACCACTCGGTTGACGAGATGCTGGTGCCGTCGCAGTTCGTCGCAAAGCACCTGCACAAGCGCGGCTTGCGCAACCGGAAGTTGCTGATTCTCGACCGCTGGGTTGATGTCGACCGTTTTCACCCAAGCAATCGCATCGAGGGCTTTTGGCAGGACCTTGGCGTTGCCCCGGATGCCGTGAAGTTTGTGTATGTGGGCCGCGTAGCCGTCGAAAAGAATCTGCACATCCTCGCGCAGGCATTCAAGAAACTTCGCGAAACCGAGCCGAACGCGCATCTTGTGATCATCGGCGATGGGCCGTACCGGGTCGCTTTGACCGAGCAACTCGCGGGACTGCCGACGACATTCACCGGCTATCTTGACGGTGACCGCCTTGCGACTGCACTGGCGTCCTGCGATGTCAAAGTATTTCCAAGCACCACCGATACCTGGGGCAACGCACCGCTAGAGGCACAGGCATCCGGGTTGCCTGTGATTGTGACCGACATTGGTGGACCTGCGGAATTGATGCTTGACGGTGTGACGGGCTTGATGGTTCGAGGCAACGATGTCCGCAGCCTGAAAGACGCAATGTTGCGCTTGATGGAGCCTGATGGACGAGCTGCGATGGGTCGCGCCGCGCGCACCTTTGCCGAAGCCAATCGTGTTGACGAGCCGTTTACCGCCGTGCTGGACTCCGAGGCTTATCGTCGGCAGTTGCGCAAGCGGAAACGCCTCGCAGAGGAACGCGACGAACTTGATACCATGCGAGTCAAGGTGTTGCGCAATGTGGGTGCTCTGGAGGCTTCCAACCAGCCGCTCGAAACTAAGATGCAAGTCGGGGTTCCTCGGCTGACGGGTAACACAAGCTACTCGTGAGTACACACCCTGCGCACTGATTGCACCAATCCGAGCCATTCGCTGTAGGCTTTGCGACAGTTTTAGCGACGAAATACCATCGGAAATCTTGACTCTTCGCAACCCGCCGTTCGCGCTAATGTCCGGTCTCGGTAGTCACTTTTTTCAAATTCTTTTCTGCACTTGACATGACGTCATGCCGCAACTTTCCCGCCATTGCGGGCGCAAAAAAAACGCACCAGTGCAATCCGTTCTCGCATCCCTGTCGCCAGATGAGGCACACTCACTACTACCGAATCGCCACACAGGCTTTGTGAAAGGCAATCACAGAATGTACGATGTGATCGAAGAAGCAGGGCTTGCCGTGGGTCGCACCAAAGCGCAGGCGCAGTGAGCAGCATGTCGCCTCTAACTGTCGACGCTGAAGGCGCGAGCTGCTCACCACATCATCGCTACGCGCCGAGCGCGCTTCGAAACAGCCCCATAACTCAGGCTCGCACGGCCTATGTCATCGGCGGCCTCTACGGCAATGTATTTGCGCTGCGCGAAATTTTGCGCATGCAGCAGGCTGAAGAGCGCTCGGGCAACCGCGTCTCACTGGTCTTTAACGGCGACCACAACTGGTTTGATATCGACGCCGTTAGTTTCGAAGAAATCAACACGACAGTGCTGAAACACACCGCCATCTGCGGCAACGTCGAATTCGCAATTGCGGCGCCGGAAGACGTTGGCTGCGGCTGCGACTATCCGAGCTATGTGGATCCGCAAGTGGTCGACTGGTCGAACGAAATCATGACGCAACTTCGGCGCACCGCAACCGATTTTCCAGACATCGTGAATCAGCTTGGTGAGTTGCCAATGAGCCGGGTTCTTTGCGTCGGCGATCAAAGAATCGGAATCGTTCATGGCGACGCCGAATCGCTCTCAGGCTGGTCATTTGCGGTCGAGTGCCTGTCGCCGGTTGCGGCAAGTTACTCGGGCGACCTGCCTTCGGGTCAACTCACTTCAGAGCGCGAAATCGAAGCATTCTTCAGGGCTGCCGACGTGCTGGCGTTTGCCTCTTCACACACCTGCCTTCCGCATGCGCGAGATTTTTCGGTGGACGGATCGCAACGCTTGATCATCAACAATGGCGCGGCGGGAATGGCCAACTTTGAAGGCACGACCCACGGCGTGATTACGCGCATCTCGGTTGACCCAACGCCACCGCCTGACTCACTTTACGGCGTTGCGATCGCTGGCGTTCGCTTTGACGCGCTACCCGTGCATTTCGATGCGGCCGCATGGATTGATCAGTTTGCTCGCGTTTGGCCCGCGGGCACGCCGGCACACCATTCCTACTTTGACCGCATCAAGCATGGTCCGAACTACGCACTGGCGCGGGCAGTTTCAGGCAATGTGTCTCTGGCCTAGGCAATAGCAAATGCGCCCGCGTCATACGCCGTGACGTAGGCATTCCAGTCATCAAGCACTTGCGCTGCGCATTGATGCGCCGCTGCGAGCAATTGCGATTGCCAGAGCTTGCGTGATGCACCAAACGCCATGAGTGCGTCCGCTGTGGCGGAGCCCTGGTGGCCGGAGCCGCGCAAATGTGCCCAAGCGACGATTCGACCCATCTGGTTGACGACCTCGCTAATTTGCTCAAAGGTAACACTCGCGTCATCAAGCGCAACCCGGTCTGCGCTGGGTTGCAAGGCGCGCACGACGTAGGAGCGCTTGCCTTTTACTGTCGCGACGGAATTCAAAAATGCAGTCGATGTCGCCTGCATCCGACTTTGCAATGTGACCACGCGATCAGCCTGCGACGCCCACTCCGGCTGTTTGGTGCTGACGTGCGTCTCTAGCGAGGAAGGGAGCGATTGCTTCACGTCAAGCAGGTAGTTTTCGTCCGGTGATCCCTTGCCTTTCACCAGGACGATGTAGCGTTCAACCCCGAGGCTACCAGCACCGGCGATCCGGTGCGCCACATCAATTACATCGAAGAACTTTTTGTCTTTCTGGGTGGCGGCGTAAGTCGCGACCAGTGCCGCTGCACGCTCCGTCTCCTTGTTACTCGCCTTCAGCGAACGCTCGCCGTCACAGCGAAGTACGCGACGCTTCTTTTCAAGTTTTGTGTACTTGTCCAGATGTTCTACGCGACTGCGATTACGCAGCGAGTCGAGCAATGAATTGACCAGACCTGTCGCGCTGTCGCGATCTACCCAGGATGCCTTTCCGGACTCAAGGGCACTGCCATAGGCTGACATGAATTCGTCGCACAGCAAAACTGCCTGCTTCTCGGTGATTCGCAGACTCGCAACCGCAGCGAAGACGCTCGCCAGGAGCCGCACGAGATCCCAGCTAACGGGTGCCAGTGTCGACTCATCAAAATCATTGATGTCGAAGCAGACGAGTCGATTATCGCCCTTGTAGCTACCGAAATTCTCCAGATGCAAATCGCCGCAAACCCATGCGCTGGGCGCGTCGGCGGGCAACGAGTCGACCCGAAGGCGATCATAGAAAAGATGACAAGTCCCACGCAGAAAGACGTAGGGGCTCGTGCGCATCTTTGCGTATTTCATGGCCAAACGCTCCGGATCGCGGCCCGCATTGAAATTGATAATGGTTTGAATGAGATCTGCCACGTTGTGCACTTCCGGAAAGTAGACTGGCCATAGATGGTACTGACAATTGTTTCGCCACCGTGTCACTACGGTGTAACGGAAAGTTCCTATCGTGATGGGCTAGTTCATCGAGACCCTGCGCCTGCTCAACAACAAAGGCGGCGCGTTGCCGTTCTCTCTCAATCCTCCTCCTTATAGCTATCCCAAGAAATGCGAACCTTCCACGGTCTGGCCGCAGCATTGCTGTTTGCGGCGCTGACATTGCCCTCGTCCCTTCTGGCCAAAGATTTGATCGTTGGACAAAGCCTCGACTTATCCGGTGCCACAAACCTTGGCAAGGACTTCTCGAACGGCATCCGCACTTACTTTGACTCGGTGAACGCTCGCGGTGGCATTCGCGGAAAGAAGATTCAATTCATCCAGCTCGACGATGGTGGGCGGGCGGCCGATGCACAGACCAACATCGAAAAACTGCTGCGAGAAGACGATGCCGACGTACTCATCGCGCCAACCAGCGCGGAGACGCTTTCTGCCGCGGTCAAAATGACGAAACTGCGCACCACTTCGCTCACCTTGCTCGGCGCACCCACCGGCGCTGAAGTTGACGCGGGAGGCGGATCATTTCGCGTCGTCGCCTTGCGCGCAACCTTTCGCGAGGAAGCGAAGAGCCTGCTCGATACGTTGCGAACGTTCAATGACGGCGCACTTGCGCTGGTACGCGGCGATGGCCCTGACGCAGAGGCGAGCCATTCAGCGTTACGCGAAGAAGTGCAGGCGCGAAAATTGACAGTTGCGTTCGAAGGCACCACAGCGCTCTGGCTAGCGAGAAAGCCCTCTCCAGAGAGGATCGGTGCTGTCATCATCAGCGGCGACGCCATTGGCGTCATGTCCGCGTTGCAGCAGGCACGTCGCGCCGCACCGCAAGCCATCTTGATGGGTTTTTCAACCGTCGACCATCGGAATCTACTTGAGCTGGTCGGTGCTGCAGCCAAGGGCATGATGATCACGCAGGTGGTTCCTCCGCCCGGCAAGACGATCCATCCGTTCCAGCGCGAGCATCGCGCGCTAATGAAGCAGTACCGCGACGAGCCGCCGTCGCAACACACGCTTGAAGGCTACATCGTGGCTCGCTATCTGGTGGCGGCTTATGAACGCGTTGACGGCGAACCCACCCCGGCAAAAGTTACGAGCGCGCTTCGAACCGTCGGTGCGATGGATTTCGGGCCGATGCGCATCAGCCCGCGCCCTGACAACGTCACCAGTCGCTACGTCGACATCACGGCGATCTCGTCAAAGGGTGGCCTTGTAGAGTGAGTCTCCCGAGTCCGACGCGCGATTGTCACTGATTGGTCTTTTCGCTGTCACACGTGGCACCGAACATGGTGTGCGTAAAGATTTTTGTCGAAAAACAATCAGGACGAACTCATGAAGCTCACCAACAAATGCACTAAAACCACACTTCTGGCGATCGCCACCAGCGTCGCCTGCCTCGGAGTCTCCACCACGCACGCGGCGACATTTCCCACGATTGACGGAAAACCCCCGTTAGTGATCGGCCATCGAGGTGCGCCAGGCTATGTTCCTGAACACACGCTGGAATCCTATCGACTCGCCATCGCGGTGGGAGCTGATGCCATTGAGCCAGATCTGGTTTCAACCAAGGACGGCGTGCTTATCGCTCGTCACGAGCCCATGCTCGGCGGCACGACAAACGTTTCAAGTATCGCCAAATTTGCGAGCCGTCAGCGCAAGATGATGGTCGATGGTTACGAGTACAACGACTGGTTCTCGATTGACTTCACACTGGCGGAAATCAAGGAGCTGCGTGCACGCGAACGTGTTGCTGGCCGTAGCACCCAGTTTGACGGCGCGTTTGAGGTGGTCACGCTGCTGGACGTGATTGATCTTGCCAAGAAAGAAACCATCCGCACCGGGCGGACGATTCATATCTATCCAGAAACGAAGCACCCCACGTGGCATTCCGGCCTCGGCTTCCCGCTTGAACAGAAGCTGGTTGACACGCTCAATGCGGCGGGATGGAACAAAAAGACTGACCCGGTCTTCATTCAATCTTTCGAGGTAGGCAATCTCAAAAAAATGCGCACGATGACCGGCTTGCGGTTGGTGCAATTGATGGGCTGTTACGACAACGATCTCGCGACTGGCAACTGCCTCTACATCGCCAAGGACCCGGACAGCGCGCCGTGGGATTTCATCGTCGGCAACGATAACCGGTTGTACTCGGACATGATGACGACAGCAGGTCTGGCTGAGATCAAGAGCTACGCCGATGGTATCGGCCCATGGAAGCGTCAGTTTATCGGTGTTAAAGCCGTATCTGTCGGCGTTGACGGCAAGCCGATGGATGTGAACGGCGACGGTGCGGTCAATGAAATAGACGGCATATCGGTCAAGAACTCAAATCTGATTCAGGACGCAAAGATCGCTGGGCTGTTCATCCATCCGTACACCATGCGTAGTGATGTCAACATGGCGCGCGATTACGCCGGCGGCGGCGTTGGCACAGGCGGCGTTCGCAACGTCGCAGCCGCATTCGCCGAATATTCGCAACTCTTCGCGTTGGGCGTGGACGGCATGTTCTCTGACTTCCCGAACGACGAGTACGCCGCGCGCGCGATGTATGCAGCGGATCAGACCTACGTCATTGAATACGCCTTCACCACCGCGAGCGGCCAGCGTTATTTGCGCACCGGCGCTCGCGACGCAAGCGTGATCGCCCTGGCGAACCTGAAATTGACCCCGATGACGCGCACGACCGATACGTTCAAGGCGTGGTCCGCAAACGCGCAGGGTACCAGTCCAGTTTGTCGCTACTTTGACGCAGTCAATGCTCGCCATTTGTACAGCATCGAAAGCAGCCAGTGCACAGCTTACGGAGCGGCTGGCTACGCTAACGAAGGCGTTGCGTATTACGCAGCAGTCGTAACGGGTACCTGCGCGACCGACACGATCCCGGTGTCTCGCTACGTGCGAACGTTGGGTGGCGTTACGTTTGAGCGCTACAGCGCAGCAACCGATCCGAGATTCACGGACTTCACCAAGGTTGCGGCTCCGGCGTTCTGTGTACCGAGATAACACGAGCAAGAGACAAAAGACAGCGCCGAAGCTTTCGTCGCTGTCGCTCATCGTGATGCAAGCCGTCGGGGTGCGCGTTCCTTGACGGCACTTGAGGAGCTGGCCGCAACCTCCTACGGCAGCGATGAAGCAGGATTGATCTGCGGCTATCTTTTCGACGCCGCCGGCCCGCACTCGGCCACTGCGGTTAATTCTGTTCAAGCCGCATCGTGGCTTGCTGCGTCCCCGGAAGGCACTAGCCTGAAGGGCGGCGCCTACATGTGGCTGCACTTCAACCTAAGCCACGTCAGGGCTGAGCCGTGGCTCACGCAACATGCGGGGCTCGCTGATACCTTCTTTGAAGCGCTGCACGGCGGCCTTTACTCGACGCGCATCGAGCACTCTGACGACGCGCTCATTGCCGTCATCAACGACGTTCATTTCGATTTCAGTTTCGAACCGTCCGACATTTCGACGCTGTGGATCAACGTCGGCCCGCATCTGGTGATCACGGCACGCATGACACCGCTGCGCTCCGTGGATGCACTGCGTGCTGCGGAAAAAGCAGGTGCCGCGCCACGCACACGAACCGAGCTCCTGTACCACCGGCTGCCCGCCCAACCCTTTGTACTGGAAAATTTTGGGCGGGGCTTGACGACGCGCATCGACGACATTGAGGACGCTCTGCTCGCTG
>JBBRVM010000103.1:0-9589 GCA_038246865.1 Burkholderiales bacterium | reverse complement strand
GCCAGCGCGCGTTTGAGTTTTTGACGTTGCTGTCATTCGCGATTCCGGGTACGGTGATTGGCGTGGCTTACATCTTCGCGTTTAACGTGCCGCCGATTGAGTTGACGGGTACCGGGCTCATCATCGTGCTCTGTTTCATCTTCCGCAATTTGCCCGTGGGCGTGCGGGGGGGTATCGCTGCGCTGTCTCAGATCGACAAATCGCTGGATGAGGCGAGCACGACGCTGGGTGCCAACGGGGCAACGACGTTCCGCCGCGTGTTGATGCCGCTGATGAAGCCCGCGATTGTTGGCGCGTTGATCTATGGCTTCGTGCGCTCAATGACAACGGTGAGCGCGATTGTGTTCCTTGTGTCCGGTGACACGGAGGTCGCGACGACATACATCATTGGTCGCGTGATTAACGGCGATTACGGTGTGGCGATTGCGTACTGCTCGGTGTTGATCCTGATTATGGTGGTTGCGATTGTGCTGGTGCAGTGGATCGTTGGCTCGCGCAAGTTGGGTCGGCGAGCGGCGGTGACTGGGCCCGCGATGGCTCCGATGGCGGTGGCGGGATGATGGCCCCTCCGATCCATCTTCCTGCTGCATCGAACTTATTCTCACGGTTAACAAAATGACAACTACCACCAAAGGCACCCTCGAATTTATCAACGTAGTCAAAGACTACGGCACGGGGGAGCCCGCCGTTAAAGGCATTTCTTTCCGCATCGAAGACGGCCAGCTCGTCACGTTGCTCGGGCCTTCCGGCTGCGGAAAGACCACAACCCTGCGCATGGTCGCGGGCCTTGAATTACCGAACGCCGGACAAATTCTGCTGGGCGGCAAAGACGTCACCGCACAATCAGCCGCGCAGCGCAATGTGTCACTGGTGTTCCAGAGCTACGCGCTGTTTCCGCACATGAGCGTCATGGAAAACGTGGGCTACGGGCCCACCGTCCGTGGCACCAAAAAAGCGGAAGTCGAAGCCAAAGTCAACGATGTGTTGAAGCTCATCGGTTTGACTGGGTTCGAGAAACACCTGCCATCCGAACTCTCAGGCGGTCAGCAACAACGCGTAGCCATCGCCCGCGCGCTGGTGCTTGAGCCCGCTGTCCTCTTGTTTGACGAACCGTTGTCTAACCTCGACACCAAACTGCGTCGTCACGTTCGCGAGGAGATTCGTGAGTTGCAGCAGCGCCTGCAAATTACCTGCGTTTACGTCACGCATGACCGCGAAGAGGCGATGGCAGTGTCCGATCACATCATCGTGATGGATCGCGGCAATATCGCCGAAGCTGGGACGCCGCATCAACTGTTCTTTCAGCCGCGTACAGCCTTTGTCGCAGATTTTCTGTCGGAAGCAAACGTGGCCCAAGGTCAGGTTTTGGCGTTTGACAACGGCATTGCAACGCTCACGCTCGGCGACTCAACCTTCGACCTGGCAACCGACGCTGCAACCGTCGGTGAAGCCAAAATTGCGCTGCGTCCGGATGTCTTTGGAGTCACGACGGACGCCGATGTGTCGCCTTCACTAGACGCCACTGTACTGAAATGTGCATTTATCGGCAAAGGTGTTGAGCTTGTGGTTGACACAGCCGCCGGTGAGATGTTCGTCTTCCTGCCGAAGGAAAAAATCGTTCGCGAAATCGGGAGCAAGGTGCGTCTGGCCTTCCCGCCCAACGAGGCACGTTTGATCGTTTAGTCGCGTGACGTCGCGCTGGGTTCAGTTTCAGAAAGCCCGGATTTGGTGCGATACTGGGTGTTGGCGCTAGCGTGCGAGACCATTCTTGCGCTATAAACAACATGCCAAACGAGTTACTTGTGCTGGTTGATGAATGGTTCAATCTCATCAGCTGATGATGCGACTCGTCCGGTAATTCTTGCGCCCGCAATGCGTCAGGTGCGGTTGATTGACAATTTTTTCAATTTCGGCGAGTCGAGTATGCCCAGTTTGCGTCTCAAATGCAGTTTTTTTCATGGCTTCAGGAGTCTTTTCGCGCTAGCGATCAGCGCCGTTCTTGTGACCCATATGGCTAATGCACAAGACATCGTGCTCGGCCAGTCCGTCGCATTGTCGGGACCCGCAAAAGAGCTGGGCCGCGAGATGCAATTGGGCGCAAAAACGTACTTCGATCAAGTGAACGCCGCAGGTGGCATTAAAGGCCGCAAGATCGTGCTCAAAACGCTGGACGACGGTTACGAGCCGCCGCGGGCCGAGGCGAACACCAGGCAGTTTGTGGAAGACGGCGACGTGCTCGCGCTCTTTGGCTATGTTGGTACGCCCACCAGCGCAGCCTCGCTGCCGCTTGCAATAAAAGCGAAGGTGCCGTTCTTCGGTGCGTTTACTGGCGCGGAACTACTGCGCACACCGCTGAATCGCTACGTGTTTAACGTACGCGCAAGCTACTTCGATGAAACCGAAACTATCGTGCGCCAGATGACGCAAGGTGGCATCACCAGGATCGCAGTGTTCTACCAGAATGATTCGTATGGTCAAGCGGGTTTGAGCGGTGTAGAAAAGGCTTTGGCGAAACGTAATTTGCAGGTCGCCGCGAAGGCAACCGTCGAGCGCAACTCGACTGATGTTGCGGCGGCGCTTGCCACCATGCTTGCTGCAAAGCCCGAGGTGATCGTGATGATCAGCGCGTACAGCTCCTGCGCGGAATTCATCAAGCAGGCGAAGGCAAAACAGCTAGCCACACAGTTTGTGAACGTGAGTTTCGTTGGCACGCGCGCATTGGCGAAGGCGCTTGGCCCGGCTGCCGACGGCGTGATGATTTCGCAGGTGATGCCTCCGCCGACGGCCAACAAATTTCCGGTCATCTTCGATTATCAGAAAGCCCTGCGTGCGGCAGGAGTGAACGATTTTTCGTACACGAGTCTTGAGGGCTACATTGCGGCGCGCGTCTTCGTTGAGGCATTGCGGCGCGGTGGCGACGCATCGCGCGACGCGCTGATTCGTGCGCTGGAGAGCATGCGTAACGTGGACGTCGGCGGCTTCTCGGTAACCATGAGCCCGGACAATCACAACGCGTCGCGCTTCGTCGAGATGACGGTGCTGAACAAGGCGGGTGAAGTCCGCTATTAGGGGGAATCGCGATCTTGCGTCGGCGGCGAATGACCTAAACTGCACAGGTAGGTCGATTTGACCTGTTACACAAAATCGCCGCTCAATGATTGTTTACAACCTCGCCTGTGACCAGCACCATCCGTTCGAAGGCTGGTTTGCATCCCCCGCTGATTTTGAAGATCAGCGCGATAACGGGCTGGTCGAATGCCCTGTTTGCGGGTCAAAGCGGATTGAGCGCAAGCTGCATGCACCGCGTATCAACACTGGTGCCGCGCCTTCAAACAAAGTAGAAGCCGTTGAGTCCGCCACGCAGCCCGACGGCGAAATTGACCACGCGAAACTGCGTGAAGCGATGCTCGGTTTCGCGAACCACGTTCGCGAAAACACGGAATACGTGGGCGAGCAATTTGCCGAAGAGGCGCGCGCCATGCACTACGGCGACAAAGAGCATCGCGGCATTCGCGGACGTGCGGATGGTGAAACAGCAGCAGCTTTGCGAGAAGAGGGCATCGAGTTTGCCTCGCTGCCGTTTCCGGTGGATTTTCCAAACGCGCACTAATCCCGCTATAATTGGTGGCTTGCAGAGACATAGCTCAGTTGGTTAGAGCACCACCTTGACATGGTGGGGGTCGTTGGTTCGAATCCAATTGTCTCTACCAAAACTCAACACACGTTTAGCTTAACTAAGCGTTAGTAAACTTTATAAGGGATGCCGAAGAATGCCGCGAACTCGCACCAGCACTGGAAATTATTCTCGCTGAGGCCAGGGCTTTCTCGCGTCTATTGACGTGTGTTTCAAAAGCAGCTTCGGCTGCTTTTTTATTGTTTGTCGTCCTGAGCCATGCGAAGGATCAGTCTCCCACCGAGCATTGTTGTTTAGCAAAGCGATGTTTCGCTGCGCTCAACATGACAGGTATGTTTAAGGATTGCGAATCATGATTCAAGTACAACTTCCGGACGGCTCGAAGCGTCCTTTCGAAAACCCTGTTTCGGTGTTTGACGTCGCAGCCAGCATCGGCGCAGGCCTTGCCAAAGCCGCGCTCGCGGGCAAAGTCGACGGCAAACTGGTCGACACGTCGTTCGTGATCGATAAAGATTCCGAACTGTCGATCATCACGGAAAAAGATACTGACGGTCTTGAAGTGATTCGTCATTCAACGGCTCATTTGTTGGCCTACGCCGTGAAAGAGCTGTTCCCCGACGCTCAAGTCACGATTGGCCCGGTGATTGAAGACGGTTTCTTTTATGATTTTTCGTACAAGCGCCCATTCACGCCGGATGATTTGACGAAGATAGAAGCGAAGATGACTGAACTCGCCAAAAAGGACGAGAAGGTTGGACGCAAGGTGTTGCCGCGAGATGAAGCGGTTGAGTATTTCAAGGGTATCGGCGAAGCGTACAAAGCCGAGATCATTTCAAGCATTCCAGCTGGCGAGGACGTCTCTCTGTACTCCGAAGGCACGTTCATCGACTTGTGCCGTGGCCCGCACGTCCCGTCAACGGGCAAGCTCAAGCATTTCAAGCTGATGAAAGTCGCCGGTGCCTACTGGCGTGGCGATCATAGGAACGAAATGCTGACGCGCATTTACGGAACGGCCTGGGCGAAGAAGGAGGAGCTTGATCGATACCTGTTCCGGCTGGAAGAGGCGGAAAAGCGCGACCACAGAAAGATTGGCCGATTGCTCGACCTGTTCCACACGCAGGACGAAGCGCCGGGCATGGTGTTCTGGCATCCGAACGGCTGGCGCATCTGGCAAATCGTCGAGCAATACATGCGTAAGGTTTACGAGAACAATGGGTATCAGGAGGTGCGTGCGCCGATGATTCTCGACCGCACTTTGTGGGAGAAATCGGGCCACTGGGAGAACTACAAGGACGCGATGTTCACGACGGAGTCCGAGAAGCGGACGTACGCCGTGAAGCCGATGAACTGCCCCGGCCATATCCAGATTTACAACGCTGGGCTGCATTCCTACAAAGAGCTGCCGCTGCGCTATGGCGAGTTCGGCTCCTGTCACCGCAACGAGTCGTCCGGCTCGCTGCACGGCATCATGCGGGTTCGCGGATTCGTGCAGGATGACGGTCACATTTTCTGCACCGAGGACCAGATTCAGTCGGAATGCATTGCGTTCAACGAGTTGCTAAAAAAGGTCTACGCCGACTTCGGTTTCACGGACATCATTTACAAGATTTCCACGCGCCCTGAAAAGCGCGTCGGCTCGGATGAAGTTTGGGACAAGGCCGAGGCCGCGCTTAAGAACGCGCTCGATTCCGTTGGTGCGCCGTGGGAAGAATTGAAGGGCGAGGGCGCGTTCTACGGGCCAAAGATTGAGT
This sequence comes from Burkholderiales bacterium, assembly GCA_038246865.1. Classification (GTDB taxonomy): domain Bacteria; phylum Pseudomonadota; class Gammaproteobacteria; order Burkholderiales; family Casimicrobiaceae; genus Casimicrobium. The sequence goes on along the minus strand of JBBRVM010000103.1, from coordinate 4,204 downwards.
ACTCTTTGAAGGACGCGTTGGGCCGTGTCTGGCAGTGCGGAACGATGCAGGTGGACTTCAATATGCCGGTGCGTCTGGGTTCGGAATACGTCGGTGAGGACAATTCCCGCCGTCCTCCGGTCATGTTGCACCGGGCGATCCTTGGCTCGCTCGAGCGCTTCATCGGAATCCTCATCGAAAACTACGCTGGCGCACTGCCACTGTGGCTGGCCCCGCGCCAGTTAGCGGTTGCTTCGATCACGTCGGAATTCAACGATTTCGCCGAAAGCGTTGTAAATCGGTGCAAGGCCGCAGGGCTCCGTGCCGAGGCGGACTTGAGGGGAGACAAAATATCCTATAAAATCCGTGAGTTAAGCATTCAGAAGCTTCCCTACATTGCTGTAGTCGGAGCCAAAGAGGCGGAACAGGGCGCAGTGGCTGTTCGTGGACGCGGCAACGTGGATTTGGGTGTAATGCCCGTTGAAAAATTCATCGAATTGGCCGTTTCACAGAACCGACCGGGCGCTCATTTAAATAATTAACGACGGAGTTGTCACATAGCCGATAAAGATACCCGAATCAATCGAGAGATCACCGCTCTTGAGGTTCGACTGATAGATAAAGACGGTGAGCAGGCTGGCATCAAAACGCTTCGCGAAGCGATGATGATGGCAGAAGATGCTGATCTGGACCTGGTGGAAATTGCGCCGACCGCGCAACCTCCCGTTTGCCGAATCATGGATTACGGCAAATTCAAGTTTCAGGAAGCCAAGCGCCTGCACGAATCGAAGGGCAAGCAGCGTCAGATTGAGATCAAAGAGATCAAACTGCGCCCGCAAACCGACGAGAACGACTTTAATATCAAGATGCGCAAGCTTCGTGAGTTCATTGCCGAGGGCGACAAGGTCAAAGTGACTTTGCGCTTCCGGGGTCGCGAAATGGCGCATCAAGAATTCGGCGTTAGACAACTTGATCGTATCAAGTTAGAGACTGAGGATATCTGCGTAGTTGAGCAGTTTCCAAGGATGGAAGGCCGCCTCATGGTAATGATGGTGGCTCCGAAGAAAAAGGTGGTGCCGGTTGCAAAGCCAGCAGCACCGAAACCTGCCGCAGCAGCGTCAGCAGCAGCACCAGCACCGGCGAAACCCGCCGTTGCCGCTGTAGCCGCCACAGCTGATGCGACAGGAACGCCAGCACCCGCTGGGGCTCCCAAGATTGCGGCGTAATGCTGCAACGCCTCACTAGGTGACATTGAAGAGAAAGAGGCAATCATGCCCAAAATGAAGACTAAAAAGGCCGCGTCCAAGCGCCTTAAAGCCAGAAAGAGCGGCAGCATCAAGCGCGCTCACGCCACCAAGCGTCACATCCTGACCAAACGCACGACGAAGAACAAGCGTCAACTGCGTGGGACGTTGACGATCAACGCGAGTGACGAGAAGTCCGCGCGTCAAATGTTGCCATACGTATAACGGGAGGACTTGAAAAATGCCTCGCGTCAAACGTGGTGTAACAGCCCGCGCCCGTCACAAAAAAATCATCGCGCTAGCTAAAGGCTACCGCGGTCGTCGTAACAACGTATTCCGCGTCGCCAAGCAAGCAGTGATGCGCGCCGGGCAATACGCCTATCGTGATCGCCGCAATAAAAAGCGCGATTTCCGTGCCTTGTGGATTGCGCGTATCAACGCAGCAAGCCGTGAGTGCGGCATGAAATACTCGACCTTCATGGGTGCCCTCAAAAAGGCCATGGTAGAGATCGACCGCAAAGTGTTGTCCGACATGGCTGTCTTTGACATGCCTGCGTTTAACGCGCTCGTACAGCGCGTGAAGCCGGCCTAAACAGCCTCCCGCTTCAAACGCTTTCGAGCAACCAAAAAGGGAGGCTAGTGCCTCCCTTTTTTGTTTTAGCCGCGCTTTCGTGCGCCGTTGATCGTATGTTCCCTCCCCTTCAAGGGGAGGGTTAGGGTAGGGATGGGTTTCGCAGCCTTTGCGACCCACCCCATCCCCCTCCCAACCTCCCCCTTGAAGGGGGAGGAGCCCGAACCCGGAGTGTTCTGTGACCCAAGCCGCCGTAGCCACCGAAACAATAGTCGCCTCCGCCTCCGCCGATTTCGCGGCTTGTGCCGACGCGCCGTCGCTCGAAAATGCCAAAGCGAAATACCTTGGCAAAACGGGCGCAGTGACCGACCTGCTCAAAGGCCTGGCGGCGCTCTCGCCCGATAAGAAAAAAACGCGCGGCGCGGAGATCAATCGCATCAAAAGTGCGGTGGAATCTGCGCTCAACGCGCGCCGCGATGCGCTCGCCAGTGATGCGCTCAACGCCAAGCTCACCTCTGAAGCCATCGACGTCACGCTCCCCGGACGAGGTCGCGGGCAGGGAGGTGTTCATCCGGTGATGAAAACCTGGCAGCGCGTTGAAGAGATCTTCGCCTCCATTGGATTTGACGTGGCCGACGGCCCAGAAATTGAAGCCGACTGGTTCAATTTCACCGCGCTCAATAACCCGCCGAATCATCCTGCACGCTCGATGCAGGACACGTTTTACGTGGACATGAACGGCACCGACGGCTTGCCGCTGCTGCTGCGTACGCACACGTCGCCGATGCAGGTGCGTTACGCCCGCATCCACGCCGCCGACGTCATGGCGCAGGGCAAACCGATCAAGGTCATCGCGCCGGGTCGTACCTACCGCGTCGACTCCGACGCCACCCATTCCCCAATGTTCCATCAGGTCGAGGGCCTCTGGATCGCCGAGGACATTTCGTTCGCCGATTTGAAGGGCGTTTACACCGATTTTCTGCGTCGTTTCTTTGAGACCGACGAGCTGCAAGTGCGCTTCCGCCCCAGTTATTTCCCGTTCACTGAGCCTTCCGCCGAGATCGACATGAAGTTCGAAAGCGGCCCGCTCAAAGGCAAATGGCTGGAGATTTCCGGTTCGGGGCAGGTGCATCCAAGTGTGGTCAAAAACTTCGGCCTCGACCCCGAGCGCTACATCGGTTTTGCCTTTGGCTCCGGGCTGGAACGGCTCACCATGCTGCGCTACGGCGTTGGCGATTTGCGGTTGTTCTTTGAGGGCGATTTGCGATTTTTGAAGCAATTCGCCTAACAGCTTTTCGATAAAGCCCTTATTTAGCAGGGGCTGACGTTAAAAATTGACATAAATCGACTTTACGCCATTTAAGCACCTAGCCCCTATGTAATAGGGCGTTGGTAAAAAAGTTGATACACCGAGACCGATCATGCAATTCTCCGAATCCTGGCTCCGCAGCTTCTGTAACCCGTCGATGACCACCGACGAACTCGCCCATGCGCTCACGATGGCGGGGCTGGAGGTCGAAGAGGTGACGCCTGCCGTACCGCCGTTCACCGGCATCGTCGTGGGCGAGATCGTCACCCGCGAAAAGCATCCGAACGCGGATCGCCTGTCGGTCTGCACGGTGAACGTCGGATCGCACGCCGAAGCGCCGCTGCAAATTGTCTGCGGCGCGCCAAACGCTCGCGTCGGCATCAGGATACCGGTCGCCTTGGTCGGTGCCACATTACCGCCCGGCGAAGACGGCAAACCGTTCCTGATCAAGCAAGCCAGGATGCGCAGCGTCGAGTCGAACGGCATGCTGTGCAGCGCGCGCGAACTCGGCATTTCCGAATCGCACGAAGGCCTGCTCGAACTCGCTGCCGATGCGCCCATCGGTACCGATATCCGCGAATACCTCTCGCTGAACGACAGTAAATTCGTAGTCAAGCTGACTCCGAACAAAGCCGATTGCCTGAGCGTTTACGGTGTCGCGCGCGAGACCCACGCCATCACCGGCGCGCCGCTGGCAGCGGAGCCTACGGGCACGGTCAAGGCAACGCTCACCGAAGTGCTGCCGGTCAAAGTGCTCGCTCCCGATCTTTGCGGCCGATTCGCAGGTCGCGTGATTCGCGGTGTGAACGCGAAGGCGTCAACCCCCGCATGGATGCGCGAACGCCTTGAGAAATCCGGCCAACGCTCAATCACAGCGCTCGTCGACATTTCCAACTACGTGATGCTCGAAGCCGGCCGCCCGACGCACGTTTTCGACCTCGACAAGATAAGCACGGGCCCCAGCGGGGTCAGCGGCGGCCTCGAAGTCCGTTGGGGCAAAAAAGGCGAATCGCTAAAACTGCTCAACGGCAGCACCGTCGAACTCGACGAACAAGTTGGCGTCATTGCAGACTCACAATCCGTCGAATCGCTTGCAGGCAT
>JBBRVM010000102.1:0-9617 GCA_038246865.1 Burkholderiales bacterium | reverse complement strand
CCTCCCCCTTGAAGGGGGAGGAATCAAGCCCTAACAAATGGTCCCTATGCTTGAAACCGCCTTCACCCTCCTCGGCACCGCAGTCACCTGGCTTGAAGTGATTGCCTTCGTTCTCGCTCTGGCAAACATCGCGTGCAACGTGTTCGAGATTCACTGGGCTTGGCCACTGACGATTGTGGCGAGCGCGCTCTACGTGTGGCTGTTTTACGAGAGCAAACTGTACGGCGAGGCAGGTGTGAATGTGTTTTTCGCGGTCACAGCGGTCTGGGGCTGGTGGCAATGGTTACGCGGCCATCGAGCGGACTCCAACGCGCCGCTAAGGATTGCGCGACTGGACGGCAAAAGCTTTGCCTTAACCATAGGCGCATGGGCAATTTTGTGGATTGCCTGCGCGCTGTTGCTGCGCGCGGTCACCGATTCCGATGTGCCATTTGCTGATGGTTTTGTCACGGCAGGTAGTATCGTTGGCACCGTATTGCTCGGACGCAAATTCATTGAAAACTGGCCGCTGTGGCTCGTTGTCAACGCGGCGAGCATCGCCTTGTTTGTCTACAAAGGCTTGCATCTGACCGTTGTGTTGTACGTTGTCTTTTTCCTGCTCGCGATCTGGGGCTGGATCGGATGGACGAAGCGTCTAAAAACCTTGTGAGTGCGCGCCCCAAACTCATCTGCCTGATCGGAGCTGAGAGCACCGGAAAGACCACGCTCGCGCAGTCGCTCGCAGCGCATTTCAGTTGTCCGTGGGTGCCGGAATATCTGCGTGAATTCTGTGAGTCGCGCGGACGTACGCCTACACGCGGCGAGCAATCATTGATTCTGGAAACACAGGTCATTCACGAATCGGCTGCGTTGGTAAGTGCTCAAATCGCCAACGCGCCGTACGTTTTCTGCGACACCGCGCCGCTACTAACCGCTATCTATAGCGAATTCGTTTTCGGCGATCAATCGCTCTGCCCGCGTGCGCGCGAGCTGCAAAGCCGCTATGCGTTAACGCTCATGCTTGAGCCCGACATCGCGTGGGTTGCAGACCCTCAGCGCGACGGCGCGCATGTGCGACAGCCGATCACCGACATGATCACCACCGAACTCATGGCCTTGAACGTGCCAACAGCAAAAATCAGCGGGCACGGCCCGACTCGTTTCGCTTCTGCGCTCTCCGCAATCGGGGCTTTGCACGATTGACGCTTGACATCGCGGCCCATGCTGCAAAATGCCTCACATGGAAGCATGGTTTGCGAGTCTCCTTCAAGCGTTGGCGTTGCCGCAGTACGGGCTGTCAACCGTATTCATCATCAGTCTGGTATCGGCAACGCTCTTGCCGCTGGGCTCCGAACCTGCCGTGTTCGGCCTGATCAAGTTAAATCCCGAACTGTTTTGGCCAACGATTTGTGTCGCGACCGCAGGCAACGCACTGGGGGGCGCCATCAATTGGTGGATGGGCTTCGGCGCGAAGCGTGCGTATGAAGGCTACAAACAGTCGGCGGTTCAGGCAAAAGCTTTGGCCTGGCTGGAGCGCCTTGGCCCGCGAGCCTGTTTCTTTGCGTTTTTACCGGTGGTCGGCGATCCTCTGGCGACGCTCGCCGGGTGGCTCAAACTGCCATTTTGGCAATGTTTCTTGTATGGCGCGCTCGGAAAGTTTTTGCGCTATCTGGTGATGACCACCGCGCTGCTCTACGTGTTTCCGGGACAGTTTCAGCCTTGACGTTCGCGGCTTGAAATAGCCCGGTTGCGCCGAACAGCTTTTCTCTACGAACGCCATTTTATTGGGGCTGACGTCACTTTTTCGCGACAGTCGACTTTACATGAAAATAGCTTGTAGCCCATATAGAAACGTCATTTCGTCAAAAGGTTATTAGGGAAATCGAAAGCGCTTAAGAGCCTTTTGTTGGCGCGCTGATCGCAGGACGCTTCGTCACGTCATCCGGCTCCGGCGCGTTCAGCAAATCACGCAGCGTTCCCAGCGCGAGCGCGACAAATGCCAATGCGCACAATCGATACGTCACCCTGGCCCAACCGTTGCCGGCTCGAGCGAACAGGCGGTCCACGAGTGCCGCGCAGATAAACGCCCACGCTACCGATGCCGCCATCAAGCCGGCGAAAAAAATCCCGTAGTCCGCCGCAGTGGGCTTATGCAAACCAATGCTCCCCATCGCGGTGCCGAGCGCAGCCACGTAAGCCACGTTCTGTGGATTGGAAATCGACAGCAGCATCCCCGAGCGCAGTGCCGTTTTCGGCATGACCAAGCCGCGGTCACCGTCAGACGTGGCAATCGAGAATTCCTGATCTGCCGCCTGCCACGAGTCGCGCGCGAGCCACAACAAATAAGCCACACCAAAAATTCCAATCGGCCAACGCAACCCGTCAAGCTGCAGCAAAAGCCCGATGCCTACGAGCCCCAAAATCGCCCACAGCGCGTCACCCACGAGCGACCCCAGTTGCACCGCGAGCGCAGGCCGGTAACCACCGCGAACGCCCTGACGAATCGTCTCAGCAAACACCGCACCGGGCGCGGCGTTGAACACCAGCCCCAGAAAAAAAGCAGCGACAAATAGGGTAGTCATGACGGGCAGTTCAACGAAGTGAAAAGAGCCTAAAGGCCTTTGGCCTTACGCGCTGTTTCAGAAATCGCGTCAAGCGTCGCGCCCGGTGTGAGGTCTTGCGGATCGACCTTCAACTCAATGACAGCGGGTTTCCTCGCGGTGCGCGTGAAGGCGAGTGCATCGGCAAATGCCGCTTCGAATTCAGCATTGGTGGTGACCGTAAAGCCTTTGCCACCGAAGCTCTCAGCATACTGGGCAAAGTCAGGATTGACGAGCTGCGTGCCGTACACGCGCGACGGATGTTCGCGCTCCTGATGCATGCGGATCGTGCCGTACATGCCGTTGTTGAACACGATGCAGATCGGCGCGCCACCATACTGCACAGCGGTCGCCAGCTCCTGCGAAGTCATCATGAAATCGCCGTCGCCGGCAAAGTTGATCGTCGTGCGCTCCGGCGCAACAATGGACGCCATGACTGCCGCAGGCACGCCGTAACCCATCGCGCCACTGGTTGGCGCGAGTTGTGATTTGCCGCAGGTCTCGATGCCCGCGTAAGGCCAGAAACGATGCGCCCAGGTCGCGAAGTTGCCCGCACCGTTAGTGACGATGGAATCTGCGGGGGCGAGACGCTTCAGCGTTTGCACAACCTCCCACAAGTTGAGCTTTGCGGGTTCGACGCGATTCTTGTAGAGCGGCGGCAAGCCGCGCCAACCGGCCAGATCGGCGCGAACTTCTGTGAGCGCGGATTGGCGCTGCGCGGCATGCGCGTCGCCCAGTTTGATCCCCGCAATCGCGAGCGCAAATTGCGCGTTACCCGAGGCGATCATCACCTCGCCCTGATACACGCGCCCCAACTCTGCGGGATCGCCATGCACGTGAATGAGCCTCTGTTTCGGCACCGGCACGTCAAACAACGTGTAACCCGATGTCGTCATTTCACCGAGACGCGCGCCAATGCACAGCACTACGTCCGCATTTTTCACACGAGCCGCGAGCTTCGGATTAATGCCGATGCCCACATCACCCGCGAAGTTCGGGTGCGAATTGTCCATGCAATCCTGAAACCGGAACGCACAACCCACCGGCAAATCATTCGCCTCGACAAACAGACGCAATCGCCGCGCTGCATCGCGCGTCCAGCCGTAGCCACCGGCGATCACGAAGGGTCGCTCGGCATTGGCGAGCAACTCCGTCATACGCGCCATATCCGCCGCGCCTGGATACGACTGCACCGACTGGAAGGGCCGTGCCTCACCCACAACGGCCTTCGCGCTCAGCATGTCCTCCGGCAGCGCTAGCACGACCGGCCCCGGACGCCCGCTGGTCGCGATCTGAAACGCATGGGCCATGTATTCCGGCACCCGCGCCGCATCGTCAATCTGGGCGACCCACTTCGCCATTGGACCAAACATGCGGCGGTAGTCGAGTTCCTGAAACGCTTCGCGCTCCACAAAATCGTTGCCGACCTGACCGACCAGCAAAATCATCGGCGACGAATCCTGAAACGCGGTGTGCACGCCAATCGCTGCATTCGTCGCGCCGGGGCCGCGTGTGACCAGACACACACCGGGTTTTCCGGTTAATTTCGCGTACGACTCGGCCATGAACGCGGCGCCGCCTTCCTGCCGACAAATAACAAATCGAAAATCGTTGCGATGCTCATATAGGCCATCGAGCACGGCGAGATAGCTCTCTCCGGGCACACCAAACGCTGTGTCGACGCCGTGGGTGATCAATGCGTCGGCAATGAGATGTCCACCCGTACGCGGGGTGGTTGACTTTGAAACGGGGGAAGGGTTTGTACTATTCATACGTGTAAGCTTAGCGAATGATTAGTAGTACCGCCGCGTCCGACGGAAATTCACCATCGGCTTTTCGGGCCGACGCCACGACCATCGGCGTCGTCGGCCTCGCCCACGCCACCTCCCACTTCTTCCAGCTCCTGCTGCCCCCGCTATTTCCGTGGCTGGCGACCGAGTTCTCGCTTTCGTTCGCAGAACTGGGCACGCTGGCGAGCCTTTTTTACCTGGTTTCGGCGCTGGGCCAGGCTGCTGCGGGCTTCGTCGTCGATAAGGTAGGCGCACGCGCCGTGATGTTCGGCGGACTGGTTTTGTTCGCGGCGGCGGCTGTGGTTGGCGCACTGGCCAATGGTTATGCGATGCTGGTCGCCGCCTCTGCGCTGGCGGGCATCGGCAATTCGTCCTTTCATCCCGTTGATTACAGCATCATCAACCAGCGCGTTTCCGCCCGGCGCATTGGTCATGCCTACAGCGCGCACGGCTTGAGTGGCACACTGGGATACGCCTCGGCAACCCTCGTCATGGTGCTGATGGCGCAGCAATTTGGCTGGCGCACCGCGCTTGCAGCGGCTGCGGGATTTGCGCTGTGCGTGCTCGTAGTTGCCGTGATCTTTCGTGATGCCATCGACACCCGCTCATTGGCCAGTGCGCACACCGCAAGGCACACCCGCGCGTCCGGACAACCGCCCGAATCAAGCCTTGCGTTTATGCGTCAGCCCGTGGTGTGGCTCTGTTTCCTGTTTTTTTTCGTCATTACCTTCAGCAATTCAGCGATTCAGAATTTCTCGACCCCGGCATTGCAAGCCATCGCGGGCTTGAAGCTGACCGTCGCCGCCACGGCGCTCACCGGATACCTTTTGTTTAGTGCCGTCGGGCAATTGGCCGGCGGCTTCGCGATCAGTCGCCAGTCGGCCGATCCCGAGCGCATCATCGCGGGTGCGCTGACCGGCTCGGCCCTTCTCTTTTTCCTCGCCGCTTCGGGTATCGCCGGTGGCACGGCGACCTTGCTGCTGGTCATGCTGGCCGGGTTGGGCACCGGGGTGGCCGGGCCGTCGCGCGATTTGCTGATCAAACGCGCAACGCCTGCGGGCGCAACGGGTCGCGTTTATGGCATGGTCTATTCAGGGCTTGATGCCGGGCTGGCCGTGTCGGCACCAATCTTCGGCTGGCTGATGGATCATGACTTGCCCCGCTCGATCTTCATCGGTGCCGGTGCGGCCATGCTGATCTCGATGCTGATCGGACTTGGGGTGGGACGTTTTGTCAAACAGCAGTCGGCCTGACGCTAACCGTACCCAACGCGAACGCTCGTACGTCAACGCTTTTACCTTCGGCAACTTTCTGATCGGCACCGGTGTCATGCTGGCACCGGGATTGTTGATCGTGTTGTCGAACGATTTGGGGGCAAGCGTGCCGCAGACGGCGCTGCTCATCACTATCGCGGCGATTGCGATGTGCTTCGGCTCGCCGATTCTCGCCACACTCACCTCCGACATTGACCGCCGCACCGTGCTCGCCGGATCGCTGGCGCTTTACGCCGTCGGCCACGCATTGTGTGCACTCGCGCCCAACCTCACGGTGCTGATTGCTGTCCGTACCGTGACCCTGCTCGGAGCGGCCGTGTTCACGCCACAAGCCGCAGCCACGCTGGGTTTAGTGATTGCCCCCGAGCGCCGCGCAGCAGCAATCACGGCGGTTTTTTTGGGCTGGTCGGTCGCCTCGGTGGCGGGCACCCCGGCCTCGGCGTGGCTGGGTGCCCATATCGGTTGGCGCTGGACGTTTGCAGGATTCTCTTTGCTTTGCCTCATCGGCATTGTCTGGATTTATCGCGTCGTGCCGCGCGGTTTGCGTGGCGTGCCGTTGTCGCGCGAGGCATGGTTTCGCGTGATCAGGCATCCTGCATTGATTGCAATTTTGCTGGTGACGGCAGTGTCGGCATCGGGGCAATTTACGACCTTCGCCTACATCGCGCCGTTTGTGGCGAACACGCTCTCCGCATCGCCCAACACCCTGTCGCTGGCGCTGATGTTGTTCGGAGGCGCGGGTGTCGTTGGCAATCTGTGGGCAACGCGCCGCATCACAGCAACCGGCGCGGCATCGAACGTAAATGTGTCGTTGATTTCGATGAGTCTCGGCATGGTTACGCTGGCAATCATTGGTTCGTGGTGGGCAGGATCTATAGTCGGCGCAATTGCCTGGGGAGCAGGCGTATTCGCCAACAATTCGTCACAACAGGCGCGCCTCGTCATGGCGTCCCCAGAGCTGGCAGGGGCCAGCATTGCGCTCAACACGAGCATGATTTACCTGGGCCAGGCGATCGGCACTTCAGTCGGCGGCGCGGTGATTGCGGGTGCCGGGTATCGATGGTTGCCGTTGGTGGGGGCGACGGTGTTAATGGCAGCTTTGGCGTTGTCGTATCGAGCGGCGCGAAAGAGCGGGGCGTAGAAGCCGCGCGAGTCGCGAACCCGCCTGAAGGTTATCTCCTGTTCGCGGCTTTCGCGACTCCCGTAAAGGCACAGAGTCGGTTGCACTTTGCCCAAGTACGCGCTTCACTTCGGCGTTTTTGGCGCTGACGCGAACAGCAGCTGAACCGCAAAGGCAACCAGCCACAGTACAAATACCGTCACAGCGACCGCCACCGGAACCTGTACGGCGATGCCGAGCGTTGGCGCCGCCAATGCAAGCTGCAGCACCGCCGCCACAACGCCAAACACAATCAGCCATAGCGGCAAGCTGCGCGACCGGAGCGCTGCGGCCATCGCCACCAAGAGCCACAGCCCGCCGAACAAAGCGACGCCGAGCACTTCGCCAATTCCACCGCCGTAACTATTGATCGCGCTAAACGTCAGCTCAATGGCGGCCCGCGTTTCCGGATCGGCAGAGGCGTAGCCGGAAGCGAGAATCGGCATCACCGTCAGCCACCGCAGAATACCAATCACCCGTGACAGCGCCGAGAGCGCACCGAGGGCAACGATCAACGCCGAGAGCTTTCCAGTCAGGCCGGTCACCCGCCACGCAACGATGACAGCGACCGGCAGGATGGCCAGCGAATACAGCAGGTAAACACTGTATCCCAAGGTGAGGGCTAAAGGAGCTGCGGCGATCGCTGCCAACTGCTGCCCTGCAGGATCGCGCAGCGACGCGGGCCATCCGATGGCGGGCCCGAGAATGGCGAGCGGGGCGAACGCGAGCAACGCCTCAACAATGAGAAAAAGCGCTATTCCGAAACGCAGTTTGAATGAAATTGCTGCACCAGACTTTGCCTGTGTCCCGTGATCGCTGACAGCATTTTCTGGACCTGACCGTACGAAGTAAATTGAGTTTGACATGACGATTTACTTTCCGAAATGGATGATGCGATGAAGATCAGGTGGCAACTGCCGAATGCGCAAGCATCTGGCGGTTCAGGCCAGTCACCAGCTGCGGATGCAAGGCAACAATGCTCGCGCGTATCGCGTCGTCAAACGGCGTAGTTGCCGCGAGTAGCGGGGCGTGGGCAGCGTCTGTCAGCAGTCGATGAGGGTGCTTCCACAGATAAGCCATTTCGGCGAGCTCGCGCCACAGCGGTCTGACCATGCCTACTGCGCGAATCAGCGGCCACGGCAATGCGCCTACCTTGAGCGCACGTCCCATCAACCGCTCTAACGATGCGATCACTTCACGCCCGGTCACGGTGTGTCCGGCGAAGTGAACGCGCTCAAAGCGCTGCAGCTCGGCACGCGCTTCGGCCACGCGCACAAAGGTCTGCGCGAGATCCGGCATATAGGCCCATGCATGCGGCAAATCGAGCGGACCGGGATAGGTCAATTTGCCTTTGGGCAAATCTTTAGCAATCGTCATGTCAAACCAGCTGCCGGTGTTGCATCCGAAGAAATCCCCGGCGCGAATCACGATGCCCTGCATGCCCGACTTCGTTGCGACTTCGATTGCCTGTTCCATGTTGATGCGAATGCGGCCTTTGCGCGTTTCTGCGTGTTGCTGCGTGTCGCTGCGCAGTGCCTCGGGCATCTCTATAGGGTAGTTGTAAACATTGCCGGGGAACATGAGCGTTGCGCCGAGCGCTTGGGTGATTTCGATGGCGGCGCGGTTCAACGCTTCCGCCTCTGTGGCCCAGCGTGTGTAGACCGGATTGGTCGCATTGATCACCACGTCCACTCGACCGGCGCTGGCTTTAGCGGCACTGACGACGGTAGCCACGTCGCGTGCATCAGCCGCAATGACGTTGGCCAGATCACGACCGGGTGTGGCTCTTGCCTGCTTCAGTACACGCCACCCCGCCGCGCCGAAAGCGTCAGCGAGTGCGGAGCCCAGTCTTCCCCTCGCACCCAGAATCAGAACGGTCGATTTCGCTTGATTTTCCATTGCAAACACTCCAGAACAAATGCGGTGAACCGCGATGGAGTGAATTGTTTACGCTTGCCAGAAATAAAACACTTCCATAGCATTGGCTATCAGCTATGCATTTTTGAATATAAAGACCCAAAATGGACAAAGTAAAACCCGCCATCGATTTCGACTGGACGCTGATGCGCTCCTTCCTTGCAGTACTCGACGCAGGCAGCCTGCTGGGCGCGGCGCGCCAGCTGCATCAGTCGCAGCCAACGCTGGGGCGACACATTCAGGTGCTTGAGACGCAGCTCGGCACCGCGCTGTTCGAGCGCACCGGGCGCGGCTTGACGCCCACGGTTGCCGCCCGAGAAATCGCTGAGCATGCCCGCGCGATGCAGGATGCAGCAGTCGCATTGCAGCGCGAACTTTCACGCAGCAGCGGCGATTTGACGGGCACCGTTCGGCTCACTGCGAGCCAGACGGTTGCGACGTATTTACTACCGCCGCTCATTGCAAAACTGCGGAAAGAGACGCCGGAAATCCAGATCGAGCTAGTCGCCAGCGACGAGGTGAAAAACTTGCTCCGACGTGAGGCGGACATCGCGCTGCGCATGGTGCGCCCCGAGCAGGAGAGTCTGATCGCCCGCAAAGTAGCGTCCCTCGCGCTCGGCACCTACGCCAGCAAAAAATACTTGAAAGCCCACGGCGCGCCGACCGACGCCATGAATCTGCTCAATCACCAGCTGATTGGCTATGACCAGGTCATGACCATCCTCAAAGGCTTTCGCGCGTTTGGTGAGACCGTGTCTCGCGAGAACTTTGCTTTTCGTACCGACGACAACGTCGTGCAGTGGGAGGCGGTGCGCGCCGGGCTCGGTATCGGTTTTGTCGCCGACTATCTTGCGAAAACAGATCGTACGGTAGCGCGGGTGTTGCCCGATTTTCAAAT
>JBBRVM010000101.1:0-9624 GCA_038246865.1 Burkholderiales bacterium | reverse complement strand
GATCATCCTTGGGCTGCTGCCAAAAATGGCGGCGCTGGTGGAGTCGTTGCCGACGGTGGTGCTCGGCGGTGCAGGCCTCGTCATGTTCGGTATGGTGACCGCCACTGGCATCCGCATCCTGTCCGCAGTTGACTTCAAGGGCAATCGCTACAACTCGCTGATCGTTGCCGTGTCCATCGGCGTTGGTATGATCCCTTTGATCGCCCCGAATTTCAAGCAATGGATGCCGCATGGCATTCATCCGCTGATCGAGTCGGGCATATTGCTGACATCGATTGCGGCGCTTCTGCTGAACCTGTTTTTTAACGGCGCGAGCGCAGACTCGATTGCGGCGATTAACGCAGCCAAGCAGGCGGATGCGCACTAGGCGCTGAGGCACGGACGTAGCCCGGATACTCGCATCCGGGTAGTCAGTCTGGCGAAGTCAAATTTAGCCTCACAAAACCCGGAGGCGAGCATCCGGGCTAATTTTAAATTTATGCCAACTCTGAACGAAATCAACCGCTTTTCGCCCGCCGAATTTTCGTCGGCATTCGGCGCTGTTTACGAACATTCGCCATGGATCGCCGAGCGCGCATTTGCGCTGAAGCCCGCTAGCGGGTTTGCGTCTCGTGCGACCGTGCTTGCGACGCTCGTTGCTACCGTGCAGTCCGCGAGCGAACCAGAAAAATTGGCGTTGTTAAATTCGCATCCAGAGCTTGCAGGCAAGGAGGCGGCTGCGGGCACGTTGACCGACGAATCTACTCGCGAACAAGCGGCGGCGGGATTGTCAGCGATGACGGTGGCGGACATTGCACAGCTGCGCGAACTCAACATGGCTTATCGCACGAAGTTCGGCTTTCCGTTCATTATTGTCGCGCGTAACAACAGCCAGGGGGCGATCTTCGGCGCAATCAAGTCGCGGCAGCTAAACACGCGCATGATGGAGTTCAACAACAACCTGATGCAGGTCGGCGAGATTGCCCGCCTGCGTCTGCTTGATCTGATCACGGAGTAGGGCGATGGGAAAACTCTCAACCCACATTCTCGACACGGTGCACGGTGGACCAGCCCCCAATGTGCTGGTCGAACTCTTTTCGATGGATCCGGTTCCGAAATTGTTGGTCACCGCACGCACTAATGCCGATGGCCGCACCGACGCGCCGCTGCTCAAGGATGCTGAAGTCAAGCGCGGTCGTTATCGACTTGTGTTTCACATCGGTGAGCACTTTCGCAGGACGGGCATGAAGCTACCCGATCCCGCATTTGTTGACGTGGTGCCCATTGATTTTGGTATCGCCGAGGACGGTGGCAGCTATCACGTGCCGCTGGTGTGTTCGCCGTGGACCTATTCAACGTACCGGGGAAGCTAGCGGAATGGAATCGTACATTTTTGACTGGCTGAATCTGCTCCTGCGATGGCTACATGTGATCGTCGGCATCGCGTGGATCGGCTCATCGTTTTACTTCGTGTTTCTCGACAGCTCGCTGGTGAAACCGAAGTCGCAGGAATTGCTCGACAAAGGCGTTGACGGTGAGTTGTGGGCGGTGCACGGCGGCGGCTTTTACAACCCGCAAAAATACATGGTCGCCCCGAAACAACTGCCCGATCACCTGCACTGGTTCTACTGGGAAAGCTACTGGACGTGGATGAGCGGCTTTGCGCTGTTCGTCGTGCTCTATCTGTTCAACGCGCAGACGTTTTTGATCGACAAGAATGTGTTTGCCTGGGGCTCGTCGGCGGCTGCGATTGCCGCTTCGCTTGTGTATCTGGTCATGGGCTGGGTGGTTTATGACGCGATCTGTCGTGTGTTCGGGCAGAAGAAAAACGGCGATGCGATTGTCGGCGCTCTAGTTTTTGTTTATGTGCTCGTTGCGACTTATGTAGCTTGCCATCTGTTCGCAGGTCGTGCGGCGTTTTTGCTGACGGGTGCGAGCCTTGCGACCGCGATGAGCGCGAACGTGCTCATGGTGATTATTCCCGGGCAACGCAAAACGGTGGCAGCGATGAAGGCGGGCGAGAAGCCCGATCCGATTCATCCGATTCGTGCCAAGCAGCGCAGCGTTCACAACACCTACTTCACGCTGCCGGTATTGTTTGCCATGCTGTCGAACCATTACAGCATGACTTACAGCGCACCGAACAACTGGTTGGTTCTGGTGCTCATCATGCTCGCTGGTGCGCTGATTCGCCAGTTCTTTGTACTTCGGCACAAAAGTCCGCCGCAGTATGGCTGGTTTGCGGCAGGCGCTGCGGTTCTGCTTGGCGTCATTGTCTGGCTTGCGCCAGCACCACAGCCACCCGGACCGCCTCTGGCGGCTGTGCCCAAGCTGGCCGAAATCCAGGCCATCGTGGAGCAACGCTGTGCGATGTGTCACAACGCACAGGTAATCTCGAAAAACATCCAGTTACACACGCCTGAACTCATCGTGAAAAACGCACAGACGATGTATCAGCAGGCCGTGGTAACGCGCATCATGCCGATGAGCAACGCCACGCAGATCACCGAGGAAGAACGCGCAAAAATTGGGGCATGGGTCAAGGCGGGCGCGAAGCCAGATTAGTGATGCAGCTTTGCGGGGAGACGCTTATTGTGTCGGGGCTATCTGTCTGAAAAGCAGAAAGTCGACTATTGGGTCTTTTGGCACTTGTGTCCGGTAAAAACTAGAACAAATTCAATTGGTTAGCGGAGGGTCGGTCGTTTTCGGGTGCTGCAGCCCCTTGCAGGGCCTCTTGCAATGTAGTTTTCTCGAAGAGCGTCAACGAGAGCACTTGGAGCAAACCGTACAGCGTGGGCTCGAGTTTCAAGCGCTTTTTGATGATCGCAATGAGCACGTAGACGGATACCGCAATCCAGATTTGCGTCTTCACGGCGTTCTCGGAATGGCCATAGAAGCGCTCGATCCGCAGGTGCTGCTTGATCCACTTGAAGAAGAGCTCCACCTGCCAGCGCGCCTTGTAGAGCGCAGCAATCGTGGTTGCAGGCAGCGAGAAATTGTTGGTTAACAGCACAAGGTGGCGACCGGTCTCGGGCACGACGAGATGGATGCGGCGCAGCGTCTCCGGATAGTGCTCGCGGGTGTGTTTGCCGGTCAGGCGAATGCGCTGATCGGAGCGGATGCCTGCGGCAACGTTGGCCTCGCGTTGGGCGGGGTTTGCGGGCATGGATGAGCTCCTGCGTAGTTGCGTATTGTGCTTCGGGCGTGTCACAAAGAACGCTTTCGCCTCGTGGAGGCGGTACAGGCGCGCGAAGTCCAAGTAGCCACGATCCATGATGTTAGGTGGCACCCGGCTCAAAGCAGAGCTTGTCAAGCCCCCGCACGTCGCCCATTCTCCCGGTGGAGAGGTGAATAAAGCTCGGGATATTGCCGCGCAGATTGAGGAGCGTGTGCAGCTTCAGCGCCGCCTTGGCCTTGCCAAAGTGCGCCCACGGGAACAGCGCCAAACACAGATCAATGGTGCTCGAATCGAAGGCGTAGGCGCTGCCCGCCAATTCGATACCGAAGGGCTCATCGACGTAGAGCGCTCGTGCCTCATCGATCAAACACTGCGCGAACTCGGCAAAGATTCTCCAGTCGCGCCGCTCGTTGGCGTCAGCGAGCGTTGTCCGCTTGACCGGTTGCGACAAACCCATGTGATAGAGCTTGGCGGACTGAGCGGCCAAGCAGATTTCGATGTCGCGCAGACTCTCCCGGTAGGCGAGCTGCGCGAACGCCATGACGCGAAACTGCTCGGCGGCAGAGAAGTAGCGGACGTAGTGATCCCCGTTGCGACGGGCATTGATGCGCTGAAATCGCTTCCACGGCAGGAAGTCCATGAGCTGGGCGAACAGAGTCTTTCCGGTGTTCATCGCTCGCCTTCGGCACAAAGACCCAAGCGTGCACGAAACGCAATTCTGCGTTCAAATCGGAGACACCCCTTAACCCGTGCGAACCCTCATTAAATAAGACTTACAGACTGGGTACCCCTGTTTTTACCGGACAGCAGTGGTCTTTTGGCCAGTAGCCCCTATTTAATCTGAGTGCTACACAGAAGCTATTAACTAAACACGACTGTTTTGCTACCGTTCAACAGCACGCGACGCTCGGCATGCCACTTCACGGCGCGAGCCAGCGCGGTGCATTCAAGATCGCTACCCGCAACTGTCAGCGCCTCGGCACTCATCGAATGATTCACGCGGGCGACGTCCTGCTCGATGATTGGGCGTTCGTCGAGATCGGTGGTCACGTAATGTGCGGTGGCCCCCATCAGTTTGACGCCGCGATCATGCGCCTGAAAGTACGGACGCGCGCCCTTGGAGCTCGGTAAAAACGAATGGTGAGTATTGATTGCGCGACCGTTCAGGTGTTCGCAAAGCGACGGTGAGAGCACCTGCATGTAGCGCGCGAGCACCACCAGATCAATATTTTGCTCCGCGACGATATCGTGCACTTTTTCCCCTGCGTGAGCTTCGTCGCCGCCGTGACCGGCAGATGTACAAATGGGATGTTGTAGCTCGCAGCGAGCTGGTAGCGGTCCATGTGATTGCTCGCGATGGTGGCGATGTCAATCGGCAGGTGCCCGCTCTTGTGGCGAAACAACAGGTCGTTTAATCAATGTCCCTGCTTCGACGCCATGATCGGCGCACGAATCCGCGTCGCATCGCGTAGAAATTGGCCTGCATCATCAACTCGGCGGCTATAGTCGCAAAACGATCAGCTCGGCAGCCGTTAGCGCCGCATCGCTCACTTCGAACTGCACGCGCATGAAGAAGCGACCGGTGCCAACATCGTCAAACTGCGCTGCTTCAAGAATATTCGCGCCCTGTTCAACCAGAAAACCGGACACACGATGCAGGTTCCGGGACGGTCGGGACAAGAAAGGGCAAGTACAGAATTGAAGTTTCATGGGCCGGTTTTGCTAGCGCATTTTTGCGAAATTAACGGACAAGTGGTTGACCACGTTACGCAGCGCATACGAAGAATGCGGGACTGTCGTGCGCCCTGTCATCAAACAACGAGCACGCTGCTCACCCGCAGCTAAGGCGCTGTCCTACAAGCGTTGACAAAGACGATTTCTATACTGAGCAAATGGTCAAACGTCGTCGTTGACCCTTATAAAAGTGTCCGACGGTTAGTTTTTTTGGTCACCCGAAGTGACCATTCTGTCAATCAGCAAGGGTGAGAAAAATTATGTCATTAACTAGAAATCTCCGCGGCCTAGTTGCTTCAGTACTGGCGCTGATGGTCGGTTCGGCATTTGCGCAGTCAGTCACGGTCGTCGAGTTTCACAATAAAACGCTTAATGCCTATTTCATTACGGGCCGACTGTTCGAGCAACAAGCGCTCGACAGTCTTTCCGACTTCAGCCGGACCGGAATGACTTTCGAAGCCAGGGCGGCGACGTCAGCTGGTTTGGGCACCAGAAGGATTTGCCGGTTCTATATCAACCTGGCCTCGCCGTTTACGAGCAGTCATTTTTATGGTCGTGAAGATACCGAGTGTTCGCAGATTCAAGCCCAAAATTTGCCAGGATTTACCTTTGAAGGCTACGACTTCGCAATTTCCGAACCGACAGCGGGTGCCTGTCCGGTTGGTACAACTGCAGTTTACCGGGCATTTAGGGCCGCAGCGGGCGGTAGGACGCCAAACCATCGCTACACAACCAGTGTTCAAACTTATGAGATTGTACAAAGCGAAGGTTATGCGGGCGAAAACGTTGTCTTTTGCGCCACTAATACGACGGACGCCGTGCCCGTGTTTGAGGCGGCACAAAAATGTGGCACCTACTACTATCCTGGGAAGCGAATCGGTTATCAGTCGCGTGATAGCAAAGGGATCATTGATAGTTTCCAGCGCTACCTGAGCGCGACCATCGGCTCGTTCAATCAACGTTCCGATGCCACGGCCGTGGTCGAAGACTATGTCAGCCAGCCGCCGACGTCAATCATGATTGCTGACGGCGCAACACGATGGACTGCCCTGGGTTCAAGCACGACCGATACTAACGGTCTCAATGAAATTTACTACACAAGGCCAACTGTCTACCCGCGCGACTACGCAGCCGGTCAGTTTGTGCCGATCGATACCGAACTTGTCTATTCGCGACCGAATTCGCTCGGCATTGTGAGCGAGTCTGGCAAGGTTACTTTTATCGGCAAGGAGAGTGTGACGGTACCGCTGGGGACATACGCGAATGCCTGCATATTTTTGACACAATTGGCGACTACTTATGAGGGCACTGGCGAAGTTACCACGGCGTCAAGCACGCAATGGGTCGCCGATAATGTGGGCATTATCAAGACCGTAACCGACGTAGAAACATCCTCTCCGACAAAGCCGCCGGTGAACCTGAGGACTACGATCGAAGCGGTATCTGTACAGCCTCTATAACTTTACTAGCGCTAGTGCCATCAGACAATACCTGGTCGCCGCAGCAACTGCCACCTGAAAAAGGCAACGATAGTTTTGCCGTCGCTGATTCGGTTGTCGGCAATCATCGCGGTGATCTCTCCGGGGGTCGCAGCGAACAGCTCCAAAAACTCGTCCTGATCGAGCTGCGCGTCGCCTTGAACGAGACCGTTAGCGTGGAAGAGGTGAATGGTCTCGTCGGCATAAGCGATCAGTGGGTGCATGTGGCCCAGCGTGTGCCATGAGCGCGCCCAGTAACCAGTTTCTTCCTTGAGTTCGCGCTGCGCGGCGACTAGCGGATTCTCGCCTCGATCCAGCTTCCCTGCCGGAAACTCGATCATCACTTTGCCCATCGGATAGCGATATTGCCGCTCCAATAGCAACTTGCCGTCCTCGAACTCCGCAACGATGCAAGCGGCACCCGGATGCTTGATGTATTCACGCGTTCCGGCTCGACCATTCGGCAGCGTGATGGTGTCGCGCACGACGTGAAGCAGTTTGCCTTTGAACACGTCTTCACCGGAGACGAACACTTCTGTGAGGTGGGAATCGTCCTTCACGGTCAAATCGGCATCCGCGCCGCGCGAGTTCATACCCAGTCTTTCGCAATCAGAAAATCGGCGTACAACGCTGCCTCCGGTGTGCCCGGTTCAGGCTTGTAGTCGTAGCGCCATGCAACCAGCGGCGGCATGCTCATGAGGAATGCTTCGGTGCGCCCGTTTGATTGCAAACCGAAGTGTGTGCCACGATCCCAGACCAGATTGAATTCAACATAGCGACCGCGGCGATAGAGTTGCCAGTCACGCTCACGCTGACTGTAGGGCATGTCGATGCGACGGCGCAAAATCGGCAAGTAGCCGGGAACGAAGTGCTCACCGATGGAGCGCATCAACGAGAAACTCTGATCGAACGAGAGGGCGCTGAAATCATCGAAAAACGTGCCGCCGATACCGCGCGGTTCTTGACGATGCTTCAGGAAAAAATAGTCATCGCACTGCTTTTTAAGGCGTGGAAATAGATCAGCACCGAACGGATCACAGGCGTCCTTGGCGACTTGATGCCAATGCACTGCATCCGCAGTGAAACCGTAATACGGAGTCAAGTCCATGCCGCCGCCAAACCACCACACGGGGTTGCCCTCCGGCGGCGATGCGATCAGGAAACGCACATTCATATGTGTCGTCGGCGCGTACGGATTCAACGGATGAACCACGAGCGACACGCCCATCGCTTCAAACTTTGCGCCCGCGAGTTCCGGGCGTACTGCGGTGGCTGAGGGTGGCAATTTACTGCCGAGCACATGCGAAAAATTGACGCCGCCGCGCTCAATCACACAACCACCTTCGATCAGCCGGGAAATCCCGCCGCCGCCTTCGGGTCGCTGCCATTCATCACGAATGAAGGCGCCACCATCGACCGCTTCAAGCGCAGACACAATGTCCTGCTGCAAACCGAGCAGGAAGTCGCGCACTCGGGCAACGTCGTCTCGAGTAACCGCCACCGCACTTTGAGTACCTGTTTCGTTCATCGCTTGATGGCCCTCCAGCCGATGTCCCTGCGCATCTGAACACCATCAAACGAGATGCTGTCGGCGACTTCGAGCGCCCGTTTTTGCGCCAGTTTGACGGTGTCGGCCAATGCAGTGACACACAGTACGCGGCCACCGGACGTGACGATCTGCCCATCGACTTTTGCTGTGCCCGCATGAAACACATGCGCATCTTCAGCAGGCGCACTTAAGCCGTGAATCGCATCACCTTTGCGTGGATTGTCGGGATAACCGTGTGCAGCCATGACCACGCCAAGCGCCACGCGGCGATCCCATTCGGCGTCCACTTTATCGAGCGTGCCATTGATGCCGTGCTCAATCAAATCAACCAGATCGCCCTTCAGGCGCATCATGATCGGCTGCGTTTCCGGGTCACCGAATCGGCAATTGAATTCAAGCGTTAGCGGACGCCCTTCGGCATCAATCATCACGCCAGCATATAAAAATCCGGTGTATTGAATGCCATCTTTTGCCATACCGTGAACGGTCGGCCAGATGATTTCCCGCATGATGCGAGCATGCATTTCCGGCGTCACAATTGGCGCCGGAGAATATGCGCCCATGCCGCCGGTGTTGGGGCCATGATCACCCTCGAGCAGGCGCTTGTGATCCTGACTGGACGCCATTGCGAGCACATTGCGTCCATCGACCATAACGATGAAGCTCGCCTCTTCGCCCGCGAGAAAGTCTTCGATTACGACGCGCGCACCTGCGCTGCCGAACACGTTGTCGGCCAACATCATGTCGACCGCCGTATGCGCCTCGGCGAGCGTCGTCGCGACGACGACGCCTTTGCCTGCGGCAAGACCATCCGCCTTGACCACAATGGGTGCACCTTTCGCGTTGATGTAGTCGTGAGCGGCTTGGGTGTCGGTGAAGCTCTCGTACCCGGCGGACGGAATGCCGTGGCGCTTCATGAACGCCTTCGAGAAATCTTTCGATGATTCGAGCTGTGCTGCGGCCTGTGTCGGCCCGAAAATCTTCAAACCCTCTGCCCGAAACGCATCGACCACACCCGCAGCTAGTGGCGCCTCCGGGCCGACCACCGTCATACCGACTTTTTCGTTTTTCGCGAGCGCTAACCACTGCTCGACGTTATTGGCAAGTGCGTTCTCACAGTTGATTTCGGTTGCACTGCCCGCGTTGCCCGGTGCGACGATCACGTTTTGCACGCGTGGGCTTTGCGCCAGCTTCCAGGCGAGCGCATGCTCGCGACCACCACCACCGATAACAAGAATTTTCATGCGCCTAGTGCCGGAAATGGCGAACGCCGGTGGTCACCATCGCCACACCGCGCTCGTTCGCAGCATTGATGACTTCGTCGTCACGCATGCTGCCGCCGGGCTGAATGACCGCGACCGCGCCTGCGTCTGCGAGCACGTCCAGCCCGTCGCGAAACGGGAAAAAGGCGTCGCTCGCTGCGACGGAGCCAACCAGCGTTAGCCCCGCGTGCTCCGCTTTGATCTTTGCGATTCGGGCGGAGTCAAGGCGGCTCATCTGACCCGCACCGATACCGAGCGTCCGCCCGTCTTTGGCGAAAACAATCGCATTTGATTTCACGAATTGCGCGACTTGCCAGACGAACTGCATGTCTTTCAGTTGCTGCGCGTCGGGCACTTTGGTGGTCACTACTTTCAATGCGTTCGGATCGAGCTTATGAGTGTCCGGGCTCTGCACGAGGAGTCCTCCCCCAACCCGCTTCAACT
>JBBRVM010000100.1:0-9632 GCA_038246865.1 Burkholderiales bacterium | reverse complement strand
TTTGAGGTGGGCGGGCAGTATCGGCGGAGTATGTAACGCGCGGAAGTACCTTGAAACGTCTAGAAATTTTACGGCGCCAAATGTTGCTTCAGCGCAAAATCGATACTCATGTCCAGATGGACGAGAAGTGAGTGAATATCTTTGTACTGAGCGAGGCACCAGCTGGGTGCTCGGAAAGTTATCTGCGTAGAAATATTGGTTTCTAGATTCGCATGTGCAAATGCGCCTCTGTCTTTCCATAGTGATCCCAGAAGACTTTTCAATCTCGGGAGGCTGCCAGGAAACGAATCTTCCATATGGAAATCGACTTTACCAGCCGCCGATTCGCCAACGAGTTTACAAATCATGCTGCGAAAGTGGTCCTCAAATTTGAAGCCATATGTCTTACCGATCACATCTTTCTCGACCCAATCGGTATCGCAGCTAGATTTTTTACCGACCTTTCGAACTAGACCATCAAATTCAATCTCGATCCATCCACATAACTCAAGCATAGACAGCTTGCAGAGCAGGTTAGATTTTGTAATTTCACCCTCCACTTCTAGGTACCATTTACCTAAAAGCCTCAGTGTCTGTTCGGTAGAACTAGGTGTCATTCGGTAAGAATTTCCACAGCTTTCTGAAGCCGCCGCTTCACGTTCTGTTCACTGCCGATCGCGTACTTTGAAGCCTCCGAGAAGTTTGAGTCCTGCAAAAGTGCGCCGACCCCCGTCGCAATTTCGTCGGCCGCTAAGTCGGTTGTGCGACCAATGAAACCTACCAATAACGCCTCGATCAGAGTCAGCGAACGTTTTCCGGCACTCATTTGAGAAAGAGCGATCTTTGTAGCCGCGATTGCACGCGCTAGAGACTGTTCTTTAGTTGCATTCTGAGCCTCCCCGCTGTGCATATTTTGGTGCATGTAGTTATTCAGGAAACCGGCCATATTTCCGTCGTAAGACTTGTACGAACTTGAAAAAGCGAGCACCCGAAGGAGCACTTCAACTGATCGAAAACGATCCATCCCTCCCCAAATACGGGTCTTCACCATTTGCCAATCGGCGCTATCTTTGTCGAATTTTTTCAACATGTCATTGAACGCGCCCGAGTAAATGCAATTACGAATCTCTTGATTGGTCAGCCGTACCCCACCTGAGTTCAGCCGATAAAAGATCGTAAATAAATACCGCATGTGTGAGTTCTGGGAATAGTCACACCGAATAACCGTGATCGGAATAGAAACTTCTTCAACCTGCGAATAAATTCGCTTTTGCTCTTCGGATCCCTCACGTAATTGCACATTAGTCACATCACAAAGACGAGGGTCAATATCGGATTGCGCCTCAATCTTCCAAGACTCCTTTCCGAGAAAGCGAATAATCGAACTCATGCGTTGCAGTCCGTCAATAACTTTCCATTTTTGGCTTTTATAGTCCAAGCTAAAACACATACTTGGAATCGGGAGCTGCTTCACGAGGGAGTCGATAAAGCGTCCCTGTTCTTCTTGGCCCCACACAACGTCACGCTGAAAATCTGGCTGGATTTCTAGCTTTCCCGTTGAGTACATCCGAACCAAATCGGCGCAGGATCTAAGTTCGTTGTATGCTACAACGTCGCTAGGGGGCACCGGCTGCGCATCATCGCTCTTTTCGAACAGTTCGTCTGCCTGCCGAGAGTCGTCGTTCCCGCCTGTCAAGGTAGCTTGTGCTGCGGTAATTTCAGACATATTTTTTTGCTCGTTGCGGTCACTGTAGGAGAGAATAAGTTTACCGTCACCAGATAGCAAGCGCGCGCCTACACCACCATCGGCGTAACCGCACCATCCATAGCCAACAACGCACCAGTAACGTAACTCGCACGTGCTGAAGCAAGGTACACCACCGTGTCGGCGATCTCGCTGGGTTCCGCGATGCGGCCCAGCGGGCGGGTCGCTTTGGCGCGGGTCAGAGCTTCTTCGATGCTGATGCCTTGTTGTCGCGCTTCGGCTTTCATGCCTTCGTGCAGGCGCTCGGTGAGCGTGAGGCCGGGGTTGACGGCGTTTACGCGCACGCCTTTGCCTGCGTACGCGGCGGCGAGTCCGGCGCTGGCGAGCATCAGCGCTGCGTTGGCGGCGCCGCCCGCGAGGTGGGTGACGGTTGCGACTTTGCCGCCGGAGCCGATGACGTTGACCACCGCGCCGTGGCCGCGTTCGCCCATGCGTTTGATCAGCGGGTTGATGACGTGGATGTAGGTGAAAAATTTGGCCTGCATGGCATCGTGCCAGGCGGCAGCGGTGAGTTCGTCGGCGGGCGTGCGCCGGGCGGCACCTGCGCTGTTGACGAGCACATCAACCGCGCCGAAATCGCGCTCCACGGCGTCCACCGCGCGTTCGGCCTCCGCTGCGTCGCGCAGGTCGGCGGCGATGATGTTGACGGTCGCGCTCGGTGCTTCCTTCAACAACGCGGATTGCGCGGCCAGCAGATTTTCCTGAGAGCGCGACACTAGCGTCACCCGTGCGCCCTCCGCCAGAAAAGTACGCGCGCAGGCTAAGCCGATGCCTTTGCTGCCGCCAGTGATGAGGATGTGTTTGCCGGTGAGTTCGAGATTCATAGGGATTCCATTTTTTGCCTGTAGCTTTTGCGTGAAGCCCTTATTAGATCGGGTCTAACGGCAAATAAGTGCACAAGTCGATAATATGTCAAATGCCAGTCTAGCCCCGTCGGAAAGGCGTTTTCATCAAAAAGCTGAGACGAGTTGCCCAGTCTGTGCCGCCACTATCAAGCCGAACACGCAGTACGTTTACGCTACCACGACACTGCTGAAGAAACGGGCGTCTTACCCCGTGATGGAGACCGATATGGAACCATACATGATCGCAGCAAGAGTGTAGGTATAGACTGAACTGATAGCACTGAATTCAGCCCGTTCGGGCAGCGATACGAGCCCCGCGTGTGGCTCAGGAATGTAGCGAATGAAGATCAAAAGTATTGTTGCGGCGATTGCCACGATGGCCGCACTGGTAACGAGCGTTGCCGCCACGGCGCAGGACAAACCACTGAAAGTGGGCTCGACCCCGACTGGCGTGCCGTTTACTTTTCTCGATGCCAAAACCAACTCGATTCAGGGCATCATGGTGGACATCATTCGTGATGTCGCGGCCGACGCTGGTTTCAAGGTAGAGGTCGAAGGCATGTCCTTCTCCACTCTGATCCCTTCCCTTACCGGCAACAAGATCGACATCATTGCCGCGGCCATGTACATCACGCCGACGCGTCAGGAAGTGGTCGATTTTTCGCGCCCGATTTACACCTATGGCGAAGGCCTGATTGTGTCGAAAAAGGACACCAGGGAATACACCAAACTGGAAGAGCTCAAGGGCATGACAGTCGGCGCGCAGAAGGGCACCGCTTACGTTGAGCCGCTGCAAAAATCCGGCCTCTTTGCCGAAGTCAAGATTTACGACAACATCCCGGCGATCCTCTCGGACGTGAACGCAGGCCGCATTCAGGCGGGCTTTGCCGACAAACCGATCGTCGCATATAACCTGCAGCAGGGCGCATTCGCCGAGACCCGTCTGGTCAAGGGCTACGTCTCCACCTTGAGCGGCTCTGTCGGCATCGGCGTGCGCAAGGGTGATGCCGCGCTGCTCAAGCGGATCAACACGTCGCTCGAAAAACTCCAGAAGAACGGCGCAATCGACAAAATCCTCGCCAAGTGGGGTCAGTAGTATCGCGTCTGCAGGTGTGTCGTTGTAAGTGCGCCGTGTCTGCAACGGCGCACGATTAAGACACTGAGTCATATGGGCACCTCTAATAATGCATTTGTGGGGCGCATTGTGTCGTCGCGCGGTGCTCGCAATCCTCATGTACCAGAGCGTACATTGCGGTTGCTGCGCTCCGGGCTTCTAACACTGCATCCCCCAAAATGAATTATTAGAGGCACCCATATGTTCTGGAAAGACGCCGCCCTCTTTTTTCCGATCCTGCTCGAAGGCTTGCGCCTGACGGTGATCGTCACGCTGGCATCCCTTCTGTTGTCGACGGCGCTCGGCCTGGTCTGGGCGTTGATGCGCGTCTCGGGCATCAAGGCTCTGGCGTTTTTTGCGCAATGTGCGGTCAATGTCATTCGTGGCATTCCGATCATCGTGCAGCTCTTCTACATCTACTTTGTGCTGCCGGAGCTAGGCATCACGTTTACCGCGATGCAGGCCGCCATCATCGGGCTCGGCATTGCGTACTCCGCCTATCAGTCGGAAAATTTTCGGGCTGGCATCGAGGCGATTGATCACGGGCAGATCGAGGCGGCGCAGTCGCTCGGCATGGGCTGGGCGATGATGATGCGCCGCGTGATCGTTCCGCAGGCCGTGAAAATCGTGTTGCCGCCTTACGGCAACACCATGATCATGATGCTCAAGGACTCGTCACAGGCGTCGACGATTACGGTGGCCGAGCTCGCCATGAAGGGACAGATGCTGGCCTCATCCACGTTCAAGAACTCGACCGTGTTCACGCTCGTGGCGCTTCTGTATCTGGTGATGAGTGTGCCGCTGATCCTGTTCGTTGGCTGGCTTGAGCGTCGCTCCAAAAAGTCATGACCACGCCCGTCATTGAACTGATCGATGTGCACAAGCACTTTGGCAGCAACCACGTCCTGCGCGGCATTAACGCCACCGTCGCCAAAGGCGAAGTAGTGTGCATCATCGGCCCATCGGGATCCGGCAAGTCAACGATTCTGCGCTGCGTTAACGGTCTGGAAGCGTACGACGGTGGCGAGGTGCGCGTGGACGGCATTCGCGTGGACCGCAGCGCGCCGTCGATCACCTCGATTCGTACCCATGTGTCGATGGTGTTTCAGCGCTTCAATCTTTTCCCGCACCGCACCGCGCTTGAGAACGTCATCGAAGGCCCGGTATTCGTCAAACGCGAACCGCGTGAGTCGGCGCTGGTGCGTGGTCGCGAATTGCTCGCGCGTGTCGGTCTCGCGGACAAGGAGGACGCCCGCCCGGCGCAGCTCTCCGGTGGACAAATGCAGCGCGTCGCCATCGCCCGAGCGCTCGCCATGCAGCCCAACGCGATCCTGTTTGATGAGCCGACCTCGGCGCTTGACCCGGAACTCGTTGGCGAAGTGCTGGCTGTCATGCGCACGCTGGCAGAAGAAGGCATGACGATGGCCGTGGTAACGCACGAGATGGGCTTTGCCCGTGAAGTTGCGGACCGTGTGCTGTTCATCGATGGCGGCGTCATCGTCGAAGCGGGGCCCGCCAAACAGCTATTGACCGAACCACAACATCCGCGCACCCAGGATTTTTTGCGCCGCGTTCTGCGTCCCATTTAAAGAGTAATTCAATCATGGCTACTGCATTTCCACTTGAACCCTCACTGTGGGCGGCTACGGCTGCGCCCGCGCTGCCCACGCCGCCGCTTGCTGCAGACGTCAGCGTCGATGTCTGTATCGTCGGCGGTGGTTTCGCCGGGCTGTCCACCGCCCTGCATCTCGCCGAGCAGGGCACCAAGGTCGCGCTGCTGGAGGCATTTGAGCCCGGCTGGGGCGGCTCCGGTCGTAATGGCGGGCAGGTGATTCCGGGCCTCAAATACGACCCCGACGAGTTGCAAACGATGTTCCCCGGCGCATTCGGCGAGCGTCTGGCAAAGTTTGCCGGCAGCACGGCCGACTCCGTGTTTGATCTGATCAAAAAGCACAGCATGGACGTGCCGCTGGCACGCAACGGCTGGATACAGGGCGCACACACGGCAGCTGGTGTCGCGCTGGTGACCCAGCGTGCGGAGCAGTGGGCAAGGCGCGGCGTGGCGGGCGCTCGCTCGCTCAGTGCGTCCGAAGTGGCAACGCTGCTGGGCACCGACAAATACCTCGGTGGCTGGCTGGATCCACGCGGTGGCGGGATTCAGCCGCTGTCGTATGCGCGCGGTCTGGCCCGCGCGGCGGTCGGTGCGGGTGCCGGCATTTACGGCCACAGCCCGGCAAGCGCAATGAAGCGGGACGGCTCGCGCTGGAAGGTGACCACGGCGCAAGGTGCGTCAGTCACCGCAGATCGCGTGGTTTTGTGTACCAACGGTTATTCCGGCGCGTTGTGGCCCGGTCTTGAGCGCTCGGTCATTGCACCGAACTCGTTTCAGGTTGCAACCGAACCGCTGCCCGAGGATGTGGCCCGGACCATCCTGCCGCAGGGACACGTGTCGTCCGACACGCGGCAGCTACTCTTGTATTTTCGGCTCGATCACCAGCGCCGCCTGATGATGGGCGGCCGTGGGCCGTTCCGCGAGCCAACATCCCCAGAGGATTGGGGCCATCTGGAGCGCGTGATCGGCCACCTGTTTCCTGCCGCCGCAAAGGCGCCCATCGCGTTCCGCTGGTGTGGTCGCGTTGCGATCACCCGCGAATTCTTGCCACACCTGCACGAGCCCGAGGCGGGCTTGCTCATCAACATCGGCTGCATGGGTCGCGGCGTCGGCTTACAGACAGCGATGGGCCGCACGATGGCAGAGTACATCCAGTCTGGCAAGAGCGATTCGCTGCCGCTACCGGTGACAGGCCTGAAAGGCTTTCCGCTACATAAATTCCGCCGCCTCTATCTGTCAGCGATCATCGCGTGGTACCGCATGAACGATGGCGGGCTAGCTTGACGTCGCGTTGTGCACTTACCGCGCGCTGTGTCCAGCGGAAATGAACTTACGCGGCGGATCGAACCCGCTTTCGCGACTTGCCAGCCTGCCGCGCTCGGTGACGATGAAATCCGAGAGCGAGACGCCGAGCGGACGATCTTTCAAAGCGGCGATTTGACAGCGCGTCGCCAGTTGATGTGGCAGCGGCAGCGCGCCGATGTAGCGCACGCCGTTGTGTTGCACGATCTCGCTGGAATGGCTGACGCCGATTTCGAACTTGCCTGCGGCGACCGCTTCAATCACTTCGACGCCGAACGGCAGCACGGTAACTTTGCTCGCGATCTGTTCGGTGATGCCTAACGCTGTGAGTACTTTTGCGAAGTGCGCGCCGGCGGTTGCGCCGCGCGCCGGGGCGGCGTAGGCAAGACTCTTGGCCGCGAGCAATGCTTTGCGGAGCGCTTCGGGCGTACTGATGTCCGGCGCTCCAGAGTTCGCGTTTACCGCGAGGCCAACCTGTACATCGCCGACGTCGCGTATGGTCGCAGCGTCAATGAGCCCGAGTTTGTTGAGTTGCGCGATGGCCGTGCTGCTGAGAATGACCACGTTGGGGCGCTCGCTTTTTTCGACGCGTTCGCGTTGCGCGTCCACGGTGTCGAACGTCGCTTTGATGTGACGCCCCGTGGCCTGCGTGAATGGCGCGTCAATGCGGGCAACGAGTTCTTTCGCCGCTCCTGCCGCGAGCACGTTGATATCACCGGCGTACGCGCTCGTGTTGACGACGAGCGATAGCGCCACGGTGACCAGTGATGTCGTGAGGTAACTGTGCATCTCGCTCATCATCGCTTTAACCTTCTCTGGCGGCAGCAGCGGCGCGCAGCTTGTCTT
The DNA here is from genome assembly GCA_038246865.1 of Burkholderiales bacterium. GTDB lineage: Bacteria > Pseudomonadota > Gammaproteobacteria > Burkholderiales > Casimicrobiaceae > Casimicrobium. The sequence continues at coordinate 2,169 of JBBRVM010000100.1, read as the reverse complement.
TCTTGCTCGCACGGTTGCCTTTGATGCCGCCGTTGCTATCGATTACGACACCGGTTTCCGTCGGTTCAAGGCCTGCAATTTGCTCGCGCGGCACGCGAATGCCCTGACGCTTTTCAATCAGGCGAAAGTGTGATTCGCTGGCCGCGCTGACGAAACTCACGGCGAGGCCACGCTCGCCCGCGCGGCCTGTGCGGCCTATGCGGTGGGTGTAGTCGACTGCCGAGCGGGGGAGATCAAAGTTGACGACCACTGGCAGTTGCGTGATGTCGATGCCGCGCGCGGCGACGTCGGTGGCGACCATAACTTGCAGCGCTTTTGCCTTGAAATCGTGCAGCACTTGCTGCCGTTTTCCCTGACTCAGTTCACCGTGAAGGGGCTCGGCCTTGATGCTGTATTTGCGCAATTTTTCAGCGACGATTTCTGCAGCGTGCTTCGTCGCCACGAATACGAGCACGCGGCTCCATTGGGGGTCTTGCAGAAGATGTTTGAGCAATTGTGTACGTCGAGCGGCGTCCACAGCGATGGCGCGCTGCACGATGTCGGGCTCGGCGTCGGTCGTCTGCGCGGCTTCGATGCGCAGCGGGTCGCGCAGCATCGTCGCGGCCAGTTTTTCAATCGCGGGCGGAAAGGTTGCCGAGAAGAAGAGGGTTTGCCGAGTTCCCGGCAACATTTTCAAAATTCGTTGCAACTCCTCGCCGAAGCCGAGATCCAGCAGTCGATCCGCTTCGTCCAGCACCAGCGTCGACAGCGACGAAAGGCTGAGCGCGTTGTGGTCGATGAGATCGAGTAAGCGTCCGGGCGTGGCGACGACGATGTCAGCGCCACCGCGCAGATTCATCATTTGCGGGTTGATCGAAACGCCACCGAATACCACCGCGACTTTCACGCGCCGCGTCAGGTGAGCCGACAGGCTGACCACCGTCTCGCCCACTTGTGCGGCGAGCTCGCGCGTCGGTACGAGGATCAGCCCGCTGGTCGGACGGATTGCGACGCGCGCGACGGCTGGAATGGCCGCAATCTGCTGCAACAACGGCAACGCAAACGCCGCCGTTTTCCCCGATCCTGTTTGCGCGGAGGCGACGACATCGCGCCCCTGCAGAATCGCAGGAATCGCGGTCGATTGAATCGCGGTGGGTGCAAGATAGCCGCGATCAGCGATGGCACTCAGCAAGGCGGGAGACAGGTCTAGCGTGGAAAACGGCATACCGTCATTATCGGCGACATGGATTGAGTCAAAATTGGTGGCTATTGATGGGTGTAGTCTGTCGGGCCCATTCCCCTCCCAAGATATGCCGCGAGCTCGTCGACAGGCTCAGTGCGAGCGGCTCCAGTTTTCTGCTCCATGTCAAATTTCAATTACTCCCGTCCCTACCCCGGTGGCCGTTCGCCGCTGATGGCCCGCAATGTGGTGTCGACCACGCATCCGCTCGCCGCGCAGGCCGGGTTGTCGATGATTCGTGCAGGCGGAAACGCGGTCGACGCGATCATCGCCACGGCTGCCGTTCTGACCGTCGTTGAGCCTTGTAGCAACGGGCTTGGCAGCGATTTGTTCGCGCTGATCTGGAGTCCGGAAGACAAAGCCTTGCACGGCCTTAATTCCTCGGGTTGTTCGCCGCAGGCATGGAGCGCGGACACCTTCAAAGGCATGCAAACGATGCCCGAGCGCGGCTGGATGAGCGTGTCGGTGCCGGGCGCGGTGGCGGGCTGGATGGCGCTGTCGCAGCGCTTCGGCAAGCTACGGTTTGCTGACTTGCTCGCGCCTGCTATCGACGTCGCTGAGCGCGGCTTTATGGTCACGCCAATCATCGCGGGGCAATGGGCGCGCGCGGTACCGATTCTGGAAAAGCAGCCGGGCTATGCCGAACATTTCATGCCGCACGGTCGGGCACCGCTGCCGGGAGAGCTGTTCCGCAATCCGGCTCAGGCCGAGGCCTTGCGTCTGATCGCGGAGAGCGAGGGTGAATCGTTCTATCGCGGTCAACTCGCGGCGCGCATCGTGGCACATGCAAAGGCGAACGGCGGGCTGATGACAGGCATCGATCTCGCGGCGCACGTCGCGGACTGGGTGGACCCGATCCGCATTGGCTATCGCGGCTATGAAGTCGCCGAAATTCCGCCGAATGGGCAGGGTATCGCCGCGCTCATGGCGCTCGGCATGATGGAAGAGTT
>JBBRVM010000099.1:0-9692 GCA_038246865.1 Burkholderiales bacterium | reverse complement strand
GGCAGCAAAATGCATCAGTCGTTGCTGGCGGCTTATGACAAGTTGTTTGTGGCTTAAGGACGCTTGGCCAGTAGCTCAGCTCGGCATGGTTCCCTCGCCTCTCGCAGGGGAGGGATAGAGTGGTGTCAGCCGTCGGCTCAACGCATCAAGGCGGGAATTCAAGGCTGTGTATTAGAGAGCGGACTCTGGTGCACAACCCTTTGCGAAATTCTTTACACGCAGCGCCCCCCGTCCACTTCCAGGCACGCGCCGGTAATAAATTCTGCCTCGTCGCTCGCCAGAAACAGCGCCGCGTTGGCAATATCTCGCGGCGTTGACAAACGTCCCAGCGGAATTGACGCAGTGAATAGCGCCCTTTTCTCCGGCGTATCTTCGCCCATGAACGTCGCCAATAGCGGCGTCTCGCCGGCGACCGGATTGATACAGTTCACCCGAATTTTGTCTTTCGCCAGCTCGACGGCCATCGATTTGCTGGTCAAAATTACCGCGCCTTTCGAGCCGTTGTACCAGGTCAAACCGGGCCGTGGCCGCACGCCTGCCGTTGATGCGATTTGCACAAAGCAGCCGCCGTGCTGCGAACGAAAAACCGGCACCACGTACTTCGCCGACAGATAAATCGACTTCACGTTGGTCGCGTAAACGCGATCAAATTCGGCTTCATCGACCTCAAGCATCGGCTGGTTTTTGTGCGACACGCCCGCGTTGTTCACGACAATGTCAATGCGCCCAAACGCGACCAGCGCGGCGCTTACGAGTTCGTCCCAATCCTCCGCCTTCGACACATCCGCCTGTTGCGCTACGACCGGTGGTGCGCCCGCAGCCTGAGCCACCGCCTGAAGCTGGGTCGCCGCATGCTCGGCCGCCGCGCCTTTGACGTCCACCAGCATCACGCCGCAGCCTTCCTGCACGAAACGCACCGCGATGCCGTAACCAAATCCCTGAGCGCCACCGGTGATGACGGCGACTTTGTTTTTTAAACGCATAGTGATCTCCTTTTCTTTGGTCGCATGGTAGCCGGGACGGAGATCGGGCGCGAGTCGGGGGTCGGTCTGCCGCATCGTCGGCGTAGTGAACCGATCCCACTATCGCTGCCGTCATCCTCGCTACAAGCGGGGATCCAGCTTGTAATCCGCGCGAAGCGCACTTCAGTCCTCTCCCCCTTGTGGGAGACGGTTATGGGGCGGTGGAATGAAGAGAATCGTTTGCCACCATCGCGCTCATGCCGCGCGGGGCAGTAACTTTCTTTTGCTTCGCCAAAAGAAAGTCACCAAAGAAAAGGCGACCCCGACATTCGCCCTGATCCGAGATTTGAAGTGAAAACGTCGCGCGGTCCGAAACTCGCTGCGCTCAAACAACGGACCGCTTCATCGACGTTTTCACTCCAAATCTCGGGGGCGAATACACGGGGACACCGGCGGACCGATGTTTGATCGCCCCGCGATGAGGATTACGGGAACCCGCACGCGAGGATCCGGGATACGCTGGCGCATCTACGCTATTGATGAGCCTTTCCCGATGATGGCAGATACGTACAAATACAACTGATCAGTCAAATCCTGTTCATCTTTCCACACAATGTGGCTGTATTGTCTAGTGTCAAAGTGCACATTCTTGAGATCGTCGGCGCGTACACACCAAAACACTGGTAAACCTAAGCCCAGTGCGTACCCAGCTTCGAAGTACACGCCGGGTCGCTGATCTGTTACATCGGCCACAAGGAAACGAGAGTTCCTAATCTCCGCGATGATCTTGGTGTCGATGCGATCTATGTGAGGTTCTGAATCGACACGATAAGGTTGAAACTGCGCCTTACGGAGCGCCGGACCGATTGCATCCTCCCATGCGGGTTTGAGTTGATCGGCAAATGACATTGCCACAAACACTTGGTCGCTGATGACGCTCGGACGATCATGTGAATCGAGAAAACTCCAACCCGCTGCGGAAATCTCCAATTTGTACACCCACGAGTCCTTCAAATCGTCGGGGCCGTCGGTGCGGCGAAGCAGACCTCGTTCTATGAGACTACGCAGCAAGTACACAAACTCTTCCTCACCCGCTGCCCAGGCAAGTGGGTAATCAAATGCATTTGTGATGTCGACGGCTTGACCAGGAAACGATGTGCGGCGTTCGATCGCCCGTAGCAAGAGCAATTGCTTTTCTGACACACGATAGTTCGGGAGCACTGCCACTATCTCGGTTAGCGTGTTCGAGTTAATCTCGGGCACTTCAGCGCCAGACTCCGTCTTTTCTCGAATCCACGCAGAAAGCTTAGGCTCAATTTTTTGTGACCTAGCCATCGCGGATGGCTGTTCCAGAAATTGTGAAATTGCCGCAGCGCTCGCACCTGACAGCCTTGCGTTCGCCGTAGTCCGAAATACGAATGTCTTTAGTGTCCAGTTTGCAAATCGGACAGGGCAATTGTGACTCGGAGGACATCGGCAATTCCTAAATAACGAATTAAATTTGGATCCAATTTTGCGTCATAACGCAGTGATTGCGGTTTATGAAGCGGCCCTAATCGGATGCCACGGTGTCCCCGTGTATTCGCCCCCGAGATTTGGAGTGAAAACGTCGATGAAGCGGTCCGTTGTTTGAGCGCAGCGAGTTTCGGACCGCGCGACGTTTTCGCTGCAAATCTCGGATCAGGGCGAATGTCGGGGTCGCCTTCTTTTGGTTACTTTTCTTGGCGGAGCAAGAAAAGTGACTGCCGCGCGGCCTGAGCGCAATCGTGGACTTGCTTCCAAAGTGCGGTTTGAGGATGCAAGCGCGCCGTCTTCCGCGAGAGGACTAATTTGCGCTTCGCGGGGGACTACGGGCTGGATTCCCGCCTTCGCGGGAATGACGGCGGCAAAGTGGCAGCGACGCTACCCGTGCTTCACCACCACCGTCTTCAAAACGCTAAACCCATACAACGCTTCAAACCCTTTTTCGCGTCCATAGCCCGACGACTTCACGCCGCCAAACGGCAGCTCAACCCCGCCCCCCGCGCCGTAGTTGTTGATGAACACTTGCCCGCTTTTCACGGCGCGGGCCATGCGCATTCCGCGACTGCCGTTTTCTGTCCAGACGCCAGCGACGAGGCCGTATTCCGTGGCGTTGGCCAGGCGCACCGCGTCGGCTTCATCCTTGAACGACATGGCCGCGAGCACCGGGCCGAAGACTTCGTCTTGCGCCAGTTTTGCGTCAGCGGGTACGTCGGCAATTAGCGTTGGTTTGGCGTAGAAACCGGTGGCGGGAGCTTCGGGCGCGATGCTGCCTTGGGCAATCGTTCGCAGGTTGGCGGACTTGGCTTCACTGAGAAAACCATTCACGCGCTCCAGCTGATTCGCACGAATCAACGGCCCGACGTCCAGATCCATCGAGGCTGGGCCAACCTTCAGCGCGTTAATTCGTTGGCCGACGGCTTCGAGCACGCGCTCATACGCGCTTGCCTCCACTAACAAGCGCGACCCGGCGCTGCACGTTTGCCCAGCGTTTTGAATGATGGCGTTGACGATGACGGGGATGGCTTCGTCGAGATTAGCGTCGGCGAAGACGATCTGCGGGCTCTTGCCGCCTAGCTCTAACGTGACGGGGACATGCCGCTTTGCTGCGCTTTGCGCGATGATCGTACCGACTCTGGCGCTGCCAGTGAAGCTGATGTGGTCGATGCCTGCGGCGTCCGCCAGCGCTTGTCCCGCTTCGTGTCCGTAACCGGTGACGATGTTGAGCGCACCTTCCGGGAAGCCGCAGTCAGCGGCCAGTTCAGCGATGCGCAGCAACGACAGGCAGGCGTCCTCAGCAGGCTTCACCACACAGGCGTTACCTGCCGCCAGCGCACCACCCACCGAGCGCCCGAAGATTTGCATCGGATAATTCCACGGGATAATGTGACCGGTGACGCCGTGCGGTTCGTAAAAGCTCATAACCGCGAAGCCCGGCGTGTACGGAATGGTGTCGCCGTGCAGCTTGTCGCAGGCCCCGGCGTAGTATTCGAAGTAGCGCGCTATCGCTGTGGCGTCAGCCTTCGCCTGCTTGACCGGCTTGCCGCAATCGCGCATTTCGAGATGCGATAACTCGTCGTGATGCGCAAGGATGGCGTCGGAGAGTTTGCGGAGCAGACGACCACGCTCCATCGGCGCGAGACGGCTCCACGCACCGCCGTCAGCGGCCCTGCGTGCGGCAGCGACGGCTTTGCGAATGTCCTCAGTGTCGCCTCTCGCGAGATGCGCGAAAACCTGACCGTCGCTTGGGTCGAGCACCGGGATGGACTCGCCCGAGCGGCCCGCGACGCGCTGGTTGTTGATGAAGTGTGTGGTCATAGCAATTGGAATTAGCGTTCTGAGCTTGAAGTCGCGTCACGCGATAATCAATCGCTATCGATGATTCGCGCGCTTGGCGTGAGTCAACAGAATAACCGAGGCTGATTTGAACGTTGCGATCAAGACCCAGTTTCCGGACATTGGCGCCTGGCAGAATGGAAACACTGGCGTGCCCTACGTTTGGCTATTCGAAAGCGGGATTGCGGGGCCCCATGTGTGCGTGAACGCGTTGGTGCATGGCAACGAGGTGTGCGGTGCGATTGCGGCGGATTGGCTGTTACGCGAGCTTCACATGGAATTACGTGTGCTGCGCGGCACGCTTTCGGTCGTGTTCGCGAACGTCGATGCATATCACTCGTTTGATCCAGCAAAGCCGTTTGATTCGCGCTATGTTGATGAGGACTTCAACCGGTTGTGGGATGTGACGACACTCGAAGCGTCGCACGAATTGCGCGATGCTCTGGAGCTGCGTCGTGCACGGGAATTGCGGCCGTTTTATGACACGGTCGATCATTTGCTTGATTTGCATTCCATGACCGAGCCTGCGCCAGCGATTGCGTTGGCGGGTGATACTGCGAAGGGCCTGGCGCTTGCACGCGCCGTCGGCGTTCCTGAACATATCCTGGTTGATTCTGGACACGCGGCTGGCAAGCGGCTGCGCGACTACGAAGGTTTTGGTGACCCGCAGAGTGCGAAAAGCGCGTTACTGGTGGAGTGCGGTCAGCATTGGGAGGCGGCTTCAGGCGACGTGGCAAAGCAGGTGGTGTTGCGATTTTTGAAGCACTTTGCAGTGCTTGAAGGCCGTTGGGTCGAAGAACGCTTGGATGCCGACGCGCTGGTCGCGCAGCGCGTTGTCGACATCAGTACGGTCGTCACCGTGAAGGCGGCCGATTTCCGCTGGGTTCGCCCGTTGCGTGGACTTGAAGTGATTGCAGAAACAGCTACATTGATCGCGATGGATGGTGAGGTCGAGGTGCGTATGCCGCATGCCGATGCGGTGATGGTGATGCCCGTTCCGAATCCGAAACCGGGCCAGACGGCGGTGCGGATTGGGCGGTTCAGGCGCTTGTAGGAGCGGCGAAAGCCGCGAACCCTCCAACGCAGCCATTCGCGGCTTTCGCCGCTCCTACAAGGAAGTGTCACTCAATCGGTCGTCGATCCGCAGGGTCGGGGCGATCAACCCAATAGCGTTGTCGCACCTCCCGCGCCTTTGTAATCTTGCCGATGCCGTCGACCGAGTTGAGCGTGATTGCGCCATGCCAGTCTGTCCGCATTACGGGAATGCTACGCGCTGTGTAGCGAGCCAACACGGCTTCGCGTGGATGTCCAAAGCGATTGCGATAGCCGGCATTGATGAGCGCGATCTTCGGCGCGACCGCTTCGATGAATTCGGGCGTTGATGAGGTGAGACTGCCGTGATGCGGCATGAGCAACACGTCGCTTTTGAGCATGGCGGGTGTAACTGCATAACGCTCGAGGATGCCCGCTTCACTCATCGCCTCAACGTCCGCGGTGAGTAGCGCGCTGAATCGTGGCGTGCTGACTTTGACCACACATGAGCGGTCATTTGTTTTGAGTTTGGCTTCTGTGTAGTTGTCCAGATCGGGGTGCAATACGTCGAAGCGAACACCGTCCCATACCCACGATTGACCCGCCGCGCAGCCGAGCGCTTTAACGCTTCGTTCATTCGCTGCTTTAACGATTTCGGCTTCGGCGAAAACGGAGGTCAGCATCCAGTCGACGGGAACGCTTTTCAGCAACGACTTCGCGCCGCCACTATGGTCAATGTCGAGATGACTCACGACAAGACCATGAATGTGTGACGAGCCTGCCGCTCGCAGGTAGGGCGCGATCAGCCGCGAACCTGCGTCGCTTGCGTCGGTCCAGCGTGGGCCAGTGTCGTACACCATCGTGTGGTTTGCAGTTTGTACGACGGCAGCAGTGCCTTGTCCGATGTCGAGCACAGTGAGTTCGAATTCACCTTCCGCTGGACGCACCGGCGTGATTGCGAATAGCGGCACGCACCATACAAGCCCCAGCCAGCGATGCGGCCAGCCGCGCGGCGCGAGCAACACGAGGCTACCGAGTAACGCCAATCCGACCGTCCACCACTGCGGCGCATGCTGCGACCAAAGCGGCGTGGGTAGCGTCATCAACCATTGCAAACCGAGCGCGAGCCACGCGATGAGTTGATGCGCTATGGTCAAAAGCAGATCAATCGGAGCGATGAGCCAAACCAGCGTGAGCGGTACTACGAGCATCGTGATAAGCGGAATCGCCACGGCGTTGGCAATTGGCCCGACCAGCGACACTTGTTGAAACAGCGCAATCGATAACGGCGCGAGGCCCACGGTGACTGCCGCTTGCGTGATCAGCAACGTGTGCCACCACGGGCGCTCGCCGACTCGCCCGACGGTGACGTACATCAGCATGGCCACAGCCGTAAACGAGAACCAGAAACCGACGGCGAGCACGGCCCACGGATCAATCACCAGCACGACCACTAACGACCACGAAAGAATTAGCCACGGAGAAAGCGAGCGTCGCAGCATCAGCGCGAGAGCAGCGGTGACGAGCATGTAGCAGGTGCGTTGCGCGGGCACGGCGAAGCCGGATAGCGCCGCATAGGCGACGGCGACAATCGCAGCGACGATAGCGGCAGCAAGTTGCGCGGGCATCTGCGATACCAGTCGCGGCGAACGCCGCCATAGAGCGAACACCGCCAGTGCAACCCACGTCGCAAACAGCGTGACGTGTGCGCCGCTGATCGAGAGCAGATGCGATACCGCCGTGGCGTTGAACAACGCCCAATCCGATTCGGCAATCGCACGTTGATCGCCGAGCGCGAGGGCAATGACGACCCCGGAGTAACGCTGATCCTTCAGCGCCTGCTGCATGCGTTCCCGCAGACGATCTCGCAACTGATTCAGGTAGTCAATCGGACGACCCGCATTGGCTGCGAGGCGACGATTCGGCTCATCGCCGCGTACCGAGCCGGTCGCGCGCACTTCGTTCTCCAGCATCCAGGCTTCAACGTCGAAACCGTCTGGATTGGCGTATCCATGCGGGCGCTTGAGTCGCACCGTTAGCTGCCAGCGCTCACCGGCGTGAATCGTCGGAAGGGGTTCGCCTTGCAATTCCTTGATCGTCGCCTTGTACCAACCGAGCGCGATGCGTGGCGGCACGGTCGCCTTCGGCGTCAGGACGTGTTCGACGGCGAACGCGAAACGCACGCCTTGGGCATCGGCTTGCGGTAGCTCGTCGATGATGCCGATCAGCTCAATGTCGCGGCCTTCCCAAACGCTGGCTAGCACTTGCGACATGCGCCAATCGGCGCGGAGTGTGGCGAAACTAACGCCCAAAACGAGCGCTACAGAGAGCGTCAACCAGGTGGCCGGGCTGGACTTCCGTAACAGCAGAGAAACGCCGGCAACGACAGCAAGGCAAACAAGCGAAACACTGATCCAGCGCGGCGGTAACGCTGGCGCAAGCTGCGCGAGGCCAACACCCAGAGCGAACGCGCAAAGCGCAAGAACGGTTCGCACGGCCGGACGTTTGACTGGCGGCGCTACTCCGCCTTCCAGTGCCCCGATTTGCCGCCTTCTTTTTCGAGAAGGCGTACGGCTGAAATGGTCATGCCGCGGTCCACCGCTTTGCACATGTCGTAAATGGTGAGCAGACCAATGCTGACGGCGGTGAGCGCTTCCATCTCAACGCCGGTCCGTCCCACGGTTTCAGCGGTCACTTCTATATGCACGCTGGATGAGGCGATATCGGTCGTGAACACGACGGCGACTTTTGTCAATGGAATCGGATGCGCCAGCGGGATCAATTCGGCGCAGCGCTTGGCCCCGCCAATCGCTGCAATACGCGCGATACCAAACACATCGCCCTTTTTGTGCGTACCCGCTTCGATAAGTGCCAATGTCGACGGTTGCATCACAATCGCGCCCTCGGCCCGCGCCACGCGTTTGGTCTCGGCCTTGTGGCCGACGTCGACCATGTGGGCCTGCCCGGAGGCGTCGAAATGTGTAAGCTTTTGTAACGAATCGGTCATGGCGAAGTGTGAAGCTGTCTTTACAAAGGAACTGGAAGCGCAATTGGGCTATCTTAGCAACATGCCAAAGCCCAATGCAGCGTTCGCCGTGACGCCCGTTCGCCGCTCAAATTCGTCTGCATTGTCGGGTTTGCACCGTGAATCCGCAACGCGCCCGGTGATCGCTGCGCTGACAGCGCTCTCGTTGTTGCTGCCCACTTTCGCTTACGCACAGAACAGTTTGCCCGAATTGGGCGACAGCTCCGGCGTGCTGGTGACGGGTCAGGCCGAGAAAAAACTCGGGATGGAGGCGATGCGCGAGTTGCGTGCCAGTGGTGCGTATTTGCAGGATCCGGAGGTCAACGCGTACTTAAACGAGCTAGGCGCTCGCATCCTCACTGCCAACCCGAGCATTCGCGACCAGTTTGAATTTTTTGCCGTCGCTGACTCCGGTGTGAATGCGTTCGCGATGCCTGGCGGTTACATCGGCGTCAACATGGGCCTCGTGCTGATCACCCAATCCGAGAGCGAACTTGCCAGCGTGCTCGCGCATGAGATGGCGCACGTCACCCAGAAGCACTATGCGCGCATGATGGACGATCAACGTAAAAACGCATGGATGGGCATCGCGGGCCTCGCGGCGGCCGTGCTCGCCGCGAAGTCTGGCAAAGGCGACGCAGCGCAGGGCGTGTTACTCGGCTCGCAGGCCGCGCAGATACAGAGTTACCTGAATTTTTCTCGCGAAAACGAACGCGAGGCGGATCGCGTCGGTTTTCAATATTTAACGCGAGCCCAATTTGATTCGGGCGCCATGGGCACGTTCATGGAGCGTTTGCAGCGCGTCGGTTCGATCAGCGACACCGGCGTCGTGCCCGGCTACATGCGCACCCATCCAGTGACCGTGGAGCGGATTGGCGATGCTCGCGCTCGCGCCGGTAGCGGCGAGTTCAAACTGGCGCGCGAAAGTACTGATTTTCATTACGTGCGCGCACTGCTGCGCAGCTACGTTGGCGAGCCGAAAGCGGCAGTCACGTTTTTTGAGTCAGCGCTGGAAGAGCGTAAATACTCATCGGAAGCTGCAACGCGCTACGGACTGGTCGCTTCATTGATGCGTCTGCGTGATTTTGATCGCGCAAAACGCGAACTTGCGGTGCTCGAGTCGGCGCGCATCAAGCATCCGATGATCGCCGCGATGCACGGGCAGATTTTGATCCAGAACGAAGAGTTTCCTGAGGCCGTGAAATTCTTTGAGCAGGCGATTGTCGAGTATCCGAATCATTGGCAATTGCATCACGATTTGCCCGAAGTTCTGTTGCGCGCGAAACAGCCGAAACGCGCGCTGGCCTCGGTGGAGC
>JBBRVM010000098.1:0-9750 GCA_038246865.1 Burkholderiales bacterium | reverse complement strand
TGCGCTCGACACTGTCTGCATTGTGCAAAGTTTTTACCCCATGGTTGAAGCTTTGGCGCGAGCGCGCGGACACGATCCCGACCGCCCGCCGCACTTGAATAAAGTAACGAAAACGACATGAAACGAAAGGTTCTGACCACCGAGCGGCCGAGCCTTGAACATGCCGACCTCGACACCTATTCCGTCGACGCGCTAGTCGCCGCATTGGTGGAAGATCAGGCGCGTGCCGCGCAAGCGGTCGCGCGTGCCAGCGCTGACATCGCGCGCTCCGTAGAGGCCGCCGTGCCGCGTATCAAAGCGGGCGGTCGCTTGATCTACATCGGCGCGGGTACGTCCGGACGACTGGGGTTGCTTGACAGCGTTGAGCTTTATCCCACTTTCGCTTGGCCATCGGAGCGCGCGCTGGCGCTGTTGGCAGGTGGGCCGGGCGCAATTTATCGTGCAGTAGAGGGAGCCGAGGACAACGACCCGCAGGGTGCTGCGGACATTCTGAAGTTACTTCCGACCGCCAACGATGTGGTGATCGCGCTCGCTGCATCGGGTACGACGCCTTACGTGTTGGGTGCCATGCGCGCCGCGCGCGCCGCGCATGCGCTCACGATTGGCATGGCCAACAACGCGGACTCATCGGTCTGCGCGCAAGCCGAGATCGGCATCACGCTCGACACTGGCGCTGAGCTCGTTTCTGGTAGCACGCGACTGAAGGCCGGCACCGCACAAAAGATCGCCCTCAACACGCTCTCCACCGCGATTATGGTGCGACTGCACAAGGTCTACGGCAACTTGATGGTGGATCTCGTACCCACCAACGCGAAGTTGCTCACGCGCGCGATCCGGCTGACTGCACTTGCGACAGGTGCCGACGAAGCGGTCGCCGAGACCGCGCTTAAGGCCTGTCGCTTTCGCGTGAAGGTGGCGATTGTGATGATTCTTCGCGGCATTGATGCTGACGCGGCGTTGCGTAGGATCAATGAGAGTGATGGTGATGTTCGTGCGGCGTTGAAGAGTTAGGAAATGAGCACGATTGCACCTGCACCCCGCCTGTTATCGCTCGACGTATTTCGTGGCTTCACGATTGCTGCGATGGTGCTGGTCAATAACCCAGGCGACTGGGCGTACATTTACGCGCCACTGCGTCATGCAGCGTGGAATGGCTGGACGTTCACCGACTGGGTATTTCCGTTCTTCCTGTTCATCTGCGGTGTGTCGCTCACGTTCTCGACGACACGCGCGCTTGAATCTGGCGTATCAAAACGCACGGTCATGCTGCAACTGTGGCGGCGGGCTGCAATCATCATCCTGATTGGCCTCACACTTAACTTTATCCCCGCATTCAGCTTTGAAACCTTGCGTTATCCCGGCGTGTTGCAGCGCATCGGTTTGTGCATCGTGATCGCGGCTCCGATTGTGCTTTGGTGTGATTTGCGTGGTCAGACAGCGTGGACTTTCGGGTTGGTGGCGGTCTATGCAGCGGCGATGTTGTTGTTGCCGATTTCTGACGCCAACGGCGTAGTTGCCGCGGGCGCGCTGGAACCTGGCCGAGACGTCGGAGCGTTCATTGATCGTGCTGTGATGAATGGCCACTTGTGGGCGCAGTCGAAGACATGGGACCCGGAAGGTTTGTTCAGCACTTTGCCAGCGGTCGCCACTTTGTTGTTCGGCGTGTTCACAGGGCGCTGGCTGCAAAGCGCTTCTGTACCTGCAACAAAAACCGCGTGGATGATGGTCGCCGGATTGGTTGCGCTGTGGATCGGCGTGATCCTCGATGCCGTGTTGATGCCAATCAACAAAACATTGTGGACACCGTCGTACACCGTGTTCATGACGGGCTGGGCGCTGCTGTTGTTTGCGGTAAGTTACTGGCTCATCGACGCATGCGATTCCGCGCGAGTACGCACGCTCGCTGCGCGGATCGCTCGACCACTTGATATGTACGGCGTTAACGCTTTGTTCATCTTCGCGTTCTCTGGCCTGATTGCAAAGATGCTGGGTTATTTCAAAGTGCAATCTGATGCGGGCTCTTTGATTTCAGTGAAGGCATGGCTGGTCGCGCAGTTGAGCCAGCTACCGGTGTCGCCGGTCAACGTGTCGTTGCTGTTCGCAGTGCTGTTCAATCTGTCGATGCTGGCGGTAGCAGCGTTCCTCTGGCGCCGCAAAATTTTCATCAAGGTATAGCGGTGAAGCGGCGCTGGTGGTTATTCATCGTCGTTTTTGTGCTGACTTCATGCGCTTCGCTGTCACCGCCGCAACATACGAGCAATAGGCAACCACCACCCGCGCCACGCGAGTTCCGCGCGATGTGGATCGCCACCGTCGCCAACATCGACTGGCCGAGCAAACGCGGCCTCAGCGCCGATCAACAGCGCGAAGAAATGCGACGTATTGTTGCAACTGCGCGACGGCTCAAACTGAATGCACTCGTGCTGCAAGTCCGCCCAAGTGCCGATGCCATTTATCCATCAAAACTTGAGCCGTGGACCGAGTATTTGTCGGGGACGCAAGGCGTCGCCACGGCGGTGAATTACGATCCGCTCGCCGAATGGATTCAAATCGCGCACAGCGAAGGCATGGAGTTGCACGCATGGTTCAATCCCTACCGCACCCGTCACAACACGGCGACCTCGGCGCCCGCCGCAAATCACGTCAGCAAATCGTTGTCACACGCAGTAAAGACGTACGGCAATATGCAATGGATGGATCCCGGCGAGCCCGATGCGGCGCGGCACACGCTGGCAGTGATTGCGGATGTTGTGCGTCGCTACGATATTGATGGTGTGCACCTTGATGATTACTTTTATCCGTACCCAATCCCTGCACCGCCAGAAGCTATTGTGGGAGCGGCTTTAGCCGCGACTGTCGCTAAACCAACCATCGTGGCTAAAGCCGCTCCCACAACGCCGCTCGCGCCGCCCACCGAAACGCGACCCGATCTCGACTTTCCCGACGAGCCTTCCTGGCAGCGCTACAATAAAACGGGTGGAAAGATGGTGCGAGCCGATTGGCGTCGCGACAACGTCAACCAACTCGTCAGAGCGTTGTATCGGGAAGTACACGCAGCAAAACCGTGGGTCAAGGTCGGCATCAGCCCGTTCGGTTTACCCAAGCCTGATCGCCGCCCGGAAGGCATCACGGGTTTCAGTCAATACGACAAACTCTACGCCGACGTTGAACACTGGTTCGAACAGGGTTGGCTTGACTATCTCGCACCGCAACTCTACTGGCCGATTGCGCAGGAGGCGCAGGCATTCCCCGGGCTGCTGCGCTATTGGGCCTCAATCAACAAACAGTCGCGTCACCTGTGGCCGGGGCTTTTCACAAGCCGCATTGATGAGTCCGAAAAGTCGTGGCTGCCCGATGAAATTGTTCGTCAAATCGCTCTATTGCGTAGCCAATCAGGTGCCACGGGACACATTCACTTCAGCGCGGCAGCCATCGTGAAAAATCGGCGCGGCATTGCCGATGCGTTAGCTGCGTCGGTATACGTAAATGAAGCACGTATTCCCGATACGCCGTGGCTTGCCTCACGTCCGCCGATCTGCTTCCCGCCCGTTACGACGCTGGTTGAATCACCGGCCAATGCTTCAGCGTGGCCACGATGACAACCGCGCCAAAGCAATTCGCACTGGGCATCGACGCGGGCGGTACGCAAGCACGTTGGGCACTTTTGTCGCTCGACGGCGAGGTCGTGGCAACGGGCTATGCATCGGGCCTCAGTGGCATGCAGATGCACACCGATACTGGCCGTGCGGCGGTGCAGGTACGACTGGCAGAAATCGTCAATCAACTATTGCCGTTCACGCACGGTGCCAGCGTTCGAGCGCTGGTGGCGGGTGTGACTGGCGTCGGTGCAGGCAATCCGGATCTCGCTGCAATGCTCAGCGATTCGTTCAGCGTCTCTTGTGAATCGGTGAGAGTTGTGAGCGACATTGAGATCGCGTTCCACGCCGCATTTGCGCCTGGCGAAGGCTATCTGATCTACGCCGGCACTGGCTCAATCGCCGCCTACATCGATGAAGCGGGCGTGCTGCATCGCGCAGGTGGTCGCGGAGTGCAACTCGACGACGCAGGCGGCGGCTACTGGATCGCACGCGAAGCGCTACGCCGAATCTGGCGGCGCGAAGACGAATCACCCAATGCATGGCATGACTCGCCGTTAGCGAAAATTCTGTTCGAAAAAGTGGGTGGTGAGTCTTCTATTTACGCGGCGCGCTTTCTGGTTGAACGAGATCGCGGCGAAATTGGCTTGCTGGCAATCGAGGTCGCGCAATGCGCCGACGCCGATCCATTAGCAGCGGAGATACTGAACGACGCGGGCGCAGAGCTGGCGCGTCTTGCAAACGCCATGTTGCATCGTTACGGCACCAGAAAAATTGCATTAGGTGGCCGTGCGACGCATTTGCATCCGTCAATCGAGGCGGCGATGCGCCGCAATTTGCCGGATGACATCGCAATGCAATTTCAAAGCCTCGACTCGCATTCAGCAGCGGCACGACTGGCACTGAAAAGCATCGCAAGTTAGCGCGGGACTCACTGGCCTATCGACTCTGGGAGCCAGTTTCAATCCCTCACGTCCGGCCTGAGCCCGTCCAAAGCCACGTCGCAAAGAGCACGACTCTTCAAGTAAAACCCATGAGCACTTCGACGAGTCCGGAGTGAACTTGTCGCCTGCAACCACTTTTCCGTGTGAAATTCGGTCACAATCGTGACAGCGACCACGATCAAAACGTGGCGAATTCACTTTCAGCCAAAACAAAGGGTAGGGCATGAGCGAAGCGGCGAACGACGCCAAGGAAAAAAATGTGGATACGGACGATTGGCTTGGCTACGGCGTTTATGCCGATACGCTTTGGGCTCGCATCGAGTCGGCACTGGTCAAAGACTCTGTGTCCCGGCACGCTCGGCTCCGATCCGTTGGTCATCGGCGTATTTGGCGAATGGGGTGCGGGCAAATCCAAATTGTTGGAGTTGATCTACAGGCGCGCTAAGGTCCGAAACGAAGCTGACTGCACCAGCCGAGCATTTGGCAAAGGCGATAAAGCGCTCACGCTAACCGTTCCAGTTTGGTTTCATCCTTGGAAATACGAGCACGAAGCGCACTTAGGTGTGCCGCTCCTGATGCACATACGAGAGGCGTTGGGTGAGACACTTGGCGCGACGGCTGCGCCGGGGAAGGGCTGTGTCCGTCGGCAGCCCGGCGCGTGGCTTGCGATGATGGGGCGCAGATTCTTGGAGATTCGGACGGTTAATTCAGGGAAAACCCGTTTTATCAGGACGGTTTGGGGTGCTATGGTTCGGCTCATGCGGTTGGAAAGACTACCCTTCCGCGTGCTTGATGACAGGGAAATGTTCCGGCCATGAATCGCAACCTGACCAATGCGCGGTGGCGAAGAGCCGCAATCAGCCTCACCATCGCCCTGTGCACCGCCGGATCGGCCGTTGCCGGCGTGCTGTCGGATAGCGAACGCGCCGTGCTGACCGCCATCTACACGCAGACCAACGGACACACCTGGAAGATCTCCCACAACTGGCGCGGTACGCCGCCCGCCGACGATCCGTTCGAAGTCGACGAATGCACCTGGTGGGGCGTGACCTGCGATCAGGATGTGCTCGGCGGCCCGATACCGCGAGTGATCAAGCTCGACCTGAGCAACAACTATCTTGCTGGCACCTTGCCTGCACTCGATGCGCTGCCAATGCTGGTGACTCTGGACTTTTCGCGCAACAACGGCGTGATCGAAAGCACCGGCCCGCTGACCGGCCCGATTCCGGCGCTGACCGGACTGATCCACCTGCAGTCGTTCAATGGCTACCTCAGCAAGTTCACCGGCAGCATCCCGTCGCTGTCCGGCCTGACCGCACTGCGCGACTTCGATGTCAGCGACAACCAGTTGAGCGGCGCGTTGCCGAGCTTGAGCGGTCTCGTGAGTCTGGAGACCTTCAGCGCCAACAACCAGACCTACCCGCCGGTCAGTGGCAATCGGCTGACCGGCGGCATTCCGGCCCTCACCGGCCTGACCCTGCTGAAGGGCTTCAGCGTGAACGGAAACCTGCTCAGCGGCGCGATCCCTTCGCTGACCGGACTGGGTAACCTGCAAGGCATCGTTGTTTCCGACAACAACCTCTCCGGCTCGATTCCCAGTTTGAGCGGGCTGGCCGGGCTGGGCGCGTTCGTGGCCTTCAACAATCAGTTGACCGGCGCCATACCGTCGCTCGCTGGCGCGCCGAACCTGACCACGTTCCACGTAGGCAACAACCAGCTCACCGGTTCCATCCCGCCGATCTCCGGCCTGACGCTGCTGCGGTCGTTTCATGTCGAAAGGAATCTACTGACCGGTTCGCTGCCCGCCTTCACCAATATCGGCGCACTCGCGGGCTTCTATGCCGGCCACAATCAGTTGACCGGCCCGTTGCCCAGTCTTGCCAGCGCGTTCAATCTGGGCGAACTCAACGTCAGTTACAACAGCCTGAGCGGAACGCTGCCGACGCTCCGGGTGGCGGCGACCTCCCAGATGGTTGCCCTCCATCTCGACCACAACCTGTTCAGCGGCGCGCTGCCTGCGCCACCGCAGTTTCTCGCGAACGGCATGTCGACGATCTGCCCGAATCCATTCACGCCGCTCTCGCCGTCGACGGCATGGAATGTGGCCACCGGCGTGACACCATGGTGGGCCACACCGACGGCAGCCAGCGGCTGCGACGAACCCGCAGCCTCCGCCGTCACGGTGGTCAAGGCTGGCAGCGGCGGCGGCACGGTGACCGCCAGCGCCGGGGCGATCAATTGCGGTGCGACCTGCACCGGCAACTATGCCGCAACCACGGCGATCACGCTAACCGCGACGCCAGCGGGCGGCAACCAGTTTACCGGATGGCTGGGGCCCTGCACTGGGTCCGGCGCGTGCACGTTCACGCCCACGGGCACGACCACGGTCATCGCAACCTTCGCTGCAGCTCCCGTGGGACCCAAGATACTGAGCATCGACGGCAACGCCAGTTACAACGCGCTGACCGACGGGCTGCTCGCGATGCGCTATCTGTTCGGCCTGTCAGGCCCGTCGTTGACCGCCAACGCGATCGGCCCGGATGCCACGCGGAGCACGGCAACGGCAGTGGGCGACTATCTTGCCGACATCAAGCCACTGCTCGATATCGATGGCAACGGCCAGGCCGATGCATTGACCGATGGCCTGCTGATCATCCGCTATCTGTTCGGCCTGCGCGGTTCGTCGCTGATCGCGGGCGCCGTCGGGACCAACGCCACGCGCATCTCGCCCGAGGCGATCATTGCGCAACTGCAGAGCCTGATGCCCTGAGACGGTAGTCCCGCAGGCCACCCGCGCTGCGCCTTTACCAACGGGCGAGATCGTCCAGCAGCCGCAACTTGTGCCAAACAAACCAATGAGATCGGCATGTTTGCAAGCGTGCTCGATGCGATCAACATCAGCGGCAGAATCATCACGGCCGACCCGCTACTGACGCAGCAAAAAACCGCTCGCTTCGTGGTGGCGCGCGATGCGCACTACCACTTCACGGTCAAGGGCAACCGGCGCTTGCAAAAGGCCATTGCGCTTAACTTCCGTCATCGTGCGGCCGCTGACTTCGAGCAGATCACGCCGCCCGATCATGGGCGCGATTGAGACGCGACCCATCTGGGTGAGCTCAGCGCTCAACGACTATCTCGACTTCCCCCACGTCGGTCAGCTTTTCATGATTGAGCGCGAGGTGTTTCACAAGAAAAACGCAACCTGCACCCTCGAACGCGCCCTCGGAATCACCATTCAAACCAGCGTTCAGGCCGATGCCAGAGGCCTGCTCGCCACCAACCGAGGGCACTGGGCTATCGAGAATAGCTGCCACTATGTGATCGACTGGAACTTCAACCAAGATCGCTCCCGCATTCGTACCGGTCACGGCCCCAGCAACGTCACCCGCCTGCGTCGCGTCGCAGTGGGCGTCATCAAAAGCTTCATCAAGGGCCGCGAGAGTGTGGCCGAAAAGATGCGTAGCCTGAGCCGCAATACGAGCTTGGTTTTTCACTACCTGCGCATGACAGAGAACTCCGCCAGACGCGTTCCCGCTCCTTCAGGTTAGAACAAATTCACCGTGATGGTGATGGGAGCGTTGCTGCTTTCCGCGCGAAGCGCGGCGCTGCGCCCTCGTTAACGTTGTCATGCTGAGCCTGGCGAAGCATCAGGTCGCGCAATCTAATAGCTCAATCGACTCAGCGATGTTGGCAGAGTGATTCTTCGCCAGAGGCTCAGAATGACAGGGCATATTTTGCTATTGATTTGCAAGTGCAAGCAGACCTTGCGCCCTGACGGTCTGGCCACGGGCAAACGGGAAGACCTGCAGAAAGCGGTACAGCTTTTTTATGAAACGTCTATTGCATAGGGGCCGGAAGGTAATTTTGCGGTTAGTCGAGAATGCGTGAAAAATGTGTTTAGCCCCGTTGCAAAAAGGGCTAGGGAATAAAGCTGTTGAGACAATTTGCCGCGCGAACAGCCCTATGCGGCGAAGCGTTGCGCATTCCGTTCGGCAAACTCACCGCGGGCGATTTCCAGATGCCGCAGTCACCGTACTGAATCAAATAAATCGAGCGCAACCATCGCACATTGCGCCACAACTGCGCCCCATTGCTGCCGGCGCGGACTGAGTTGTTTGTGTTCGGCAAGCTCGATTTCGTCGAGGTCGTACAGCGTAGGGGTGGCGCGGTTCGCCGTGAACGTCGATACTTTCACGTTGAGTTTCCAGAGGCGTTTCCCGAATGAGTTGACGAATTCCAGTTTCTATGCCGTCAAGTTTTCCGAGAATTTTGCACGGGCCGTTAAATGCGTGCCGTCGTCCAGCCCGCTACAGATTCAAGTTCAGCGAGCACTGCGTCAAACGCGGAAGCGTAGGTCAGTAAGCACATGATCGGCGTCAACCGACATGTGGTGCTGTGCATACACCGCCGAGGCGAAGCCACCCACCAGCACAGCATCAGGAAGGATGGTTTGAAGGTGGGCGGCCGCGCTTAATACGCGATCCCATTCAGGCAGCTTGACGTTTGACATGTAAGGCCCAAAACGCATGGCGTTGGGCGTAGCGATCATTGGCGTGCGCGGCGCAGACTCGCTGGATTTTCTGCTGCACGGCTGGGTCAGTTTTGCACGCGTCGCGCAGTGCCCGCCAATCCATCAATGCGCCGCGCGCGATAACGTCGTCAATCGCTGCGAGCGTGTAGGCATTGTGGTTGAGATGGCGGTGTTCCATGCCGTGATTGTGCAGGACATGCGCGCGAATGGCAATGACGAACGTTTCGCGGTGATCAGCGCGCTACGGCACGATTGGTGCAAAATTTGCCAATGAATGCTGCGACCTATCACTCCGAAACGCTCCCTTGGCCGTACGCAAACGCCGCCGCGCTTGCCTACGTTGAGGAGCACAAGCTGACGCCTGAGCCGTGGGAGTCGTTGCGCCAGCAGATTTCTGATGTGCCTGAGCCGCCTGCGTTTGCGCTGCAGGCGGTGCGCGTGTTGCAGGGTTTCTGGCCGCAGTATTCAGACGCGTGCCGCGCCGTGCTGGCGAAGGCGGTGGTCGCGCCGCTCGCGGTGCCGGACGACGAGTCGATGCTGCATATGTACTGTGGTTTCCTGCTCGCCGAGCATCGTGACCCGCAGTGTTTTGATATCGCGCAGCAACTCATGCAATTGTCCGGGCTTGCCTGTGACGCACTCATGGGATACGAATGGCCGGACACGATGGAGGGTTGGC
>JBBRVM010000097.1:0-9798 GCA_038246865.1 Burkholderiales bacterium | reverse complement strand
TGTTCCCAAAGCTCATGGACAACCATGGCAACTACATCGTGAGCCTCGGCCGCGTGTGCAAGTGGCTCGGCGAGCAGGCGGAAGCGCTCGGCGTAGAAATTTATCCCGGCTTCGCCGCGGCTGAAGTCCTCTTCAATGACGCCGGCGCCGTCATCGGCGTCGCGACGGGCGACATGGGTGTCGGCAAGGACGGTGAGAAGAAAAGCGAGTTCCAGCCCGGCATGGAACTGCACGCGAAATACACGCTATTCGGTGAAGGCGTACGCGGTTCGTTGTCGCAGGAGCTCATGAAGAAATTCAATCTGCGTGATGGCATCGACCCGCAGAAATACGGCATCGGTATCAAGGAGTTATGGCAAATCGATCCGGCGAAACATGTGCCTGGAAAGGTAGTGCACTCCCAAGGCTGGCCACTTGATTCGAAGACTGGCGGCGGTTCGTTTCTCTATCACCTGACCAATGAAAACAAAGACTCGCTGGTGGCTGTGGGCTTTGTGATTCACTTGAGTTACGAGAACCCCTGGTTGTCGCCGTTTGATGAATTTCAGCGCTTTAAGACGCATCCGAATATCAAACCCTTGTTTGAAGGCGGAAAGCGTCTGGCTTACGGAGCCAGGGCAATCAATGAAGGCGGCCTACAAAGCGTGCCGAAGCTCTCGTTCGCAGGGGGCGCATTGATCGGGTGCAGCGCTGGTTTCGTCAATCTTCCGCGCATCAAGGGCACCCACAACGCGATGAAGACGGGCATGCTGGCCGCTGAAGCCGCGTTCGATGCCGTCAAGGCCGAGCGTCAGCATGACGAATTGCACGCTTATAACGATGGCTGGAAAAAGAGCTGGGTGTTCAGCGATCTCTACAAAGTGAGGAACGTCAAACCTGGCCTCAAATGGGGCATGACGCTCGGCACGCTGCACGGTGGTGTGCACATGTGGCTCAACGATTTGGGCCTTGGCAAACTCGTCGGCTGGACGCTGAGGCACGGCAAAGCGGATAACGAGTGCTTGAAGCCCGCCGATCAAATGCCGCAGATTGCGTACCCGAAGCCTGACGGCGTGATCACGTTTGACAAACTCACCTCGGTATTCCTGTCGAATACCAATCATGAAGAAGATCAGCCGGTGCATCTGCAACTGCGCGACGCGTCGATTCCAGTGAAAGTCAATCTCACACGCTATGCCGGCCCCGAGGCTCGCTACTGCCCGGCGGGGGTGTATGAATACGTCGATGACGAAACCATCCCTGGTGCCGCACCTGGAAAGCGTCTGCAAATCAACGCGCAAAACTGCGTGCACTGCAAAACCGGCGACATCAAAGACCCGTTGCAAAACATTCACTGGGTGACGCCCGAGGGTGGCGGTGGGCCTGTGTATAGCGTGATGTAGGTTTTGGCGCGCTCTCCTGTCATGGGAGAAGGCGACGAACAGGCACTTATGAACTCACCCGCCCTCCTCGCCCTCTACGACGACACCATGCGCAGGAACGCGCATCCGGCCGGCATGGCCCGCGAGCAGACGCCGCGCATTTCGCGATACACGACGGGCACAGCAAGCCAGCGCTACATTCTGTGGCACGACTTTGCGGCGACCGACGCAGCAGCAGCCGTCGACGAGGAATTGCGCGCCGTTCAAGGGAATGCCCGCGTTCTGATGTGGAAACTGTATGGTCACGACGCAGCCCGCGACGCGCTACGTGACGCGCTACTCGCGCAAGGCTTTGCGGAAAACGATCACAGCACACTGATGATGGTGTCAGCGACGGCGCTCGTTGAATCGCTGTCAGTGATGGAAACAACGGCTTCAAAATCGCTCGATGTCCGCCAGCTTGTGACCAGCAAACAGCTGGATGCATACCAAAACATCTGGGATGACGTCTGGCCGGACGCGCCGAACTCGCGCTATGTAAACGACTACCGCTCGCTGATTGAGAGCGGTGAAGCTGGAATCGTTTTTTACGCCGGATTCGCAACGAGCGACAACCCAGTCACATCCGGATATATGTTTCACCATCCGGGTGACGCGGTGGCGCTCCTCTGCGGCGGCACAACCAAAGCAGCGTGGCGTCGACAGCACGCCTACACCCGCATGCTCGCCGTCCGCGCTCACGCTGCACTTCACCGTGGTGCCCAACACCTCGCCGTTGAAGCTAGCCCAGAAAGCAAACCCATCCTCGAACGTCTTGGATTTGCGCCGCTATCTACGCTCGCGTTCTACGAAATCAACGTGGACTGACGATGCGACCAGTTTTCCGTATTTGCGCAAGGTGAGTCACGCCAAAAAAGACGCCTTGAGGCGGCCAAGTTTGTACTGCGGGGCTCTTGCCCCCATCGTCACATGTAAGGCTCTGTGGCATCGACCGACAAAGCGCAGTAGCGGATTTCTGTTACGCTGCTATTCGGTGTGGATGACTTCTAGTCGTTGGCGCTAGCCGCGCCGCAAGACGTATTTTTGACTCGCAGTAAAGGGATCGATTTGAACTCGGTGAAACGCCTAGTCGTAGTTTTGGCCAGCGGTTCGCCCAGCGAACCCGGGCCCGCACTGCTTGCGTTCCGTTATGCCGCCACCGCAGCGGCGATGGATATCGAAGTTGAAATCCATGCGGTGGGTGCGTCGGTGGGCCTGTTGCGCCGAGACGCTCCGCGCGACGAGTCGACTGTCGCTGCCCAATCGGTGAATGCGGCGATGAGTTCACGCGATTTTGTTTCACAAATCGGCGATTTGAAATCACTAGACGTAGAGCTCTACGTTTGTTCAGCCGCGTTGGCTGAGGCCAATCTGAGCCTGTCCGAATTGATTCCCGAAGTCAGCGGCGTTCGCGGCGCGGCAGCGCTACTCGTGTCGGGCCTGGCGCCCGACGCTCGACTGTTGACGTTTTAGCGAGCGGCAGTGAGCATGGTTCATCAACCCCGCGTTTCGCTGATACAGCGACCGACCCACATCGATTGTTTCAAGCATTTCTACACCTCGATTCGTTTCTGGGGCAACGCCGCCATGCGACGCAACGACGGCCGATCCGGCGTGCGAAGCGCAATGCTTTCCGCAGAACGGTCAGTCAGAGGCTCCCGTCTTGTCGTCTCAAGCCGGAATCCCAAAGCAATCCCCGGCCAATCGTCGATTTGGCCCGTAACGACTCTCCCGGTACCCATTGATTTAGCTCGTCGCACTTCGTGCCGAGCGCATCCCAATCTCGTCCAACGCGCCACTAGCGCCTCCTGGCGCATCAGTTTCCCCCCACGAAAGTACACGAATGAATTTTGACCAGGAATGGAATGCCGGCGAGCTCGGCTGTGGTGATCTAGTGCTCGAGCTGCGTCGGCGGGTCCGTGAGGCACCGGGACAAGTGTTCAAGGTCATTGCGCTTGACCTGGGCGCGCCGGAAGACATTCCCGCCTGGTGCGGCATGACCGGTCATGAGCTGCTCGCTCAGGATCTGGATCAACACGCCTATTTCATTCGAGCCAAATCCTGATTTTTCACCGCGGTGACATCGATGCACCGCACTTTCAACCCTTGTTCGAGGAGAACATCATGCCCGGTAAATACGTCATCAGTTTGACCCACGGTCTCAACGATACTGACAAGGCGACCGTTGCCTTTGTTGTCGCCAACGCGGCGGTCGCCTCCGATAAGGACACGGTGGTGTTCCTGTCGATCGAAGGCACGCGTCTGTCGCAAAAAGGCGTCGCCGATTCGGTGCACGAAGAAGGCTTTGCGCCGCTCAAAGAGTTGATGGACAACTTCGCCAAGGCGGGCGGCAAGATGTATGTCTGCTCGCCATGCTTCAAGAAAAGGAAGCTCGACGAAAACAATCTGGTCGACGGTGCCGCCGTAGTCGGTGGCGCCAAGCTAGTGGAATTTATGAGCGATGGCGCTCCTAGCATTAGCTACTAACAACGAAACACAGGAACAGCATCATGCAAAACAATCGTAGAAAACTACTCGGTGCCGCTGCGGCGGGCCTCACACTTTTGGCCACTAATGCCAGTCTGCATGCGCAAGGACGTCAGAAACTGCGATTTGGCGTTGGACCGTTGCTGCCCAACGCTCAGGACACGAAGAAGGCCTACACCCCGATATTTGCGCATCTGGCCGAAAGGCTAAACGCTGACTTCGAACTGTTCGTAACCACCGACTGGGCGGGCATGGCCGTTGCCATGGGCTCGGGCCAGTTAGACCTCGCCTGGATGGGCCCCTGGGGTTATGTCATCGCCAACAACAGCAGCGACTGTCAGGCCGTTGCGACGGTCAAGTATGACGACAAACCGACGTACCACGCGATCATCATTGGGCGTCCTGATGCGAAGGTCAGCAAGTTCCCTGATGACACGAAAGGCATGTCGATCTCGTTTGCTGATGTGGGCTCCACGTCCGGTTGGCTGATACCGACCTGGTACTCAAAAGAAGTCTGGAAAATCGATCCGAAGACCTTCTGGAAATATCGTGAAGGCGCGTCGCATCCAGCCAACGAAATAGCCGTGCAGTCCGGGCAGGTTGATTTGGCGACCGACTTCGACCGCAACCGCAATTCAATGATGGCCTCCGGCGCAATAAAGGCCGATGGCAGCAAGGTAATATGGACCTCTGATCCGCTGCCCAATGATGCCATTGCAGTGCCAAAGGGAACCTCCAAGGAGCGCGCTGCGCAGATCCAGTCGATCCTCACCGCGATCACGGTTGAACAGGCGAAAACGCTGCTGCCCAATCGCTACACCGGATTTGTGCCGGCGACGCATGCGTCGTACGCAAGCATCGAAAAGGCCGGACTGGCCGTTGGCAAGATCAAAGCGAAGGCTTGAGCGCGTTGATAGTGTGCAGTTATGTCTGATGCAGGCGCTGCCTTGAGCGTAGCGCCTGGCGCGGCCAGCGGTGCGAGCGACTCGTCGGCTCGCGCGCGGGATGCTTATGCCGCGGGGCTGCGCAACGGCTCCCGCAGCCGCGTCAAGTTGACGCTGGTTCTGCTTGCCGTCGCCGCGTTCTACGCGACCTCGTGGCAGCTTGCACAAGTTGATTTGGCACGACTGGTGACAGGCTTGCCCAAGCTCGGCCACTGGTTGGCGCAGGCCTGGCCACCGAAGACAGAGGAGCTTCCGCTGTTCCTGCTGCGCATGGCAGAAACCGTGGCGATGGCCGCTATTGGGACCACGGTAGCGACTTTGCTGGCGATTCCGATGGCAGTCCTTGCGAGCCGCAACATCACGCCGTTTCCGAAGCTTTACTTACCTGCACGCTGGTTTCTAAATGCGCTGCGCGGTATCGATTCTTTTGTATTCGCGCTGTTGTTTGTGGCTGCAGTCGGGCTCGGACCGTTTGCTGGCGTGATTGGCATTGCGCTGCACACCTGGGGTAGTGCCGCCAAGTTTTTTGCCGATCATATCGAGAACGCGCAGATTGGTCCGCTGGAAGCGGTGCGCACCACCGGCGCTGGGCGCTACACGGCGATTCTCTACGCGCTGCTGCCCGACGTGCAGCCGGTCTTGTTGTCCACGACGCTCTTTTGGTGGGAGTTCAATGTGCGCGCTTCAACCGTGCTCGGCGTGGTCGGTGCCGGTGGCATTGGGCTCGAATTGAAAAACAGTATGGACTTGCTCGATTTCTCGCGGCTCTTCACCATCATCGCGCTCATCCTGATCGTCGTGACGCTGCTCGACCAATTCAGCGGTTGGCTCAGAAAGCGCCTGACATGATGAACCTGAGGCTGGTCACAGAAATGCCGGACGCGGCCCTGACAATTGACGAAGCGCAGACGGCGGAAGCAGTCCATGGCCCGCTGATATTTCAGGTGCGCCATGCAACCAAAACGTTCGGCAGCAATCGGGCCATTGATGCGGTGAGCTTTGGCGTGCGCCGTGGCGAATTTCTCGCGGTGTTGGGACCGAGCGGCGCCGGAAAAACCACGCTTTTTCGCTGCCTCGCAGGTTTAACGCCGATGGACTCGGGCAGCGCAATGCTCGCAGATGCGGATGTGACATCGCTTGAAAGTCGCGAGCGGCGTCGTATCGCAGTCGTGTTTCAACAATTTAATCTGGTCAACCGATTGACCGCCATGCAAAACGTTCTCGCCGGTCGCCTGGGCCACGTTCCGGCATGGCGCGGATGGTTGCGCACCTTCACCGAAGCCGATCAACTGCTGGCGCTTGAATGCCTTGACCGCGTGGGTCTGCTTGCGCAAGCAGAGCAGCGTGCAGATACCTTGTCAGGCGGCCAGCAGCAACGCGTGGCCATCGCACGCGCACTGGCGCAGCAACCGGACGTCATCATTGCCGATGAACCCGTAGCCAGTCTCGATCCAAAAATCGGCAGCGAAATTCTTGAGCTTTTGCGATCCATCTGCCATTCACGCGGCAACGGCATTGCGGTCATCTGTAGCCTGCACCAGCCGCAGTTCGCGCGTCGCTTCGCCGATCGCGTCGTTGGCCTCGCAGCGGGCCGCATCGTCATTGACGTGGCGGCCAATCATTTCACCGACGCAATGTTGCAGTCGGTTTACGGACATTCGAACCCGATAGAGAGCACAACATGACACCCACTGAAACTCACACCCATCAACCCGACGTCAGCTTTGATGGCGGCGATCTCGATTGCGGCAACGGTTTGTTGCTTTTGATCCGTAGACATATCGATCCGATGGACCGCGGCGGACTGCTCGAAATCCGGTCTACTGAAATTTCGGTCGATGAAGACCTGCCCGCCTGGTGCCGCATGACCAGCAATGAACTCGTTTCGTTCGTGAAAGTGGGCAAGCAGCGCAGTTTTATCGTATCCAAAGGCAAGCTGGCAGAGCGCAAGCAGAACAGCGCGCCCGTGAAAACCACGACTGGCGGCGTGCAGTTGGTCGAGGTCAAGTTCATGGACACACTGCCCGACCCGGCACCTGCCCCAAAAATTCGACCCTTGTCGATCATGGGTATCGGCAGTTGGCCGCGACCGCGCTGGATGCTGCAGGCCGTGCATGAGCACATGGAAGGCCGCCTTGATGAAAAGCAGTTTCAGTCGACCGCTGACGACGCCGTGCGACTGGCGGTGCAAGCGCAAATTCGCGCTGGCGCGGATGTCATCACCGATGGCGAGCAGCGCCGCGATAGCTATTCAAGTTTTGTGGCGTCACGGCTCGACAATTGCCAACTCATCCCGCTCACCGATCTGCTGCCGCTAGTGGATGACCCGGAAGAGTTTGAGCGCGAATTGCGTGCGCTCGATGTGCCCGCCGGCGACGTGCGTCATCCCGCCGTTTTTGGACCGCTAGGTCGCAGCCGATCCATCGCCGTACACGAAGTCGAGTTCACCAAAACGCTGACGCAGCAACCGATCAAAGTCGCGCTGCCAGGGCCGTATCTGTTGACGCGAACAATGTGGATGGAGTGCATCTCCGATCGTGCCTACCGAAGCCGAGAGGAGCTGGCCGACGCCATCGTTCGTGTGTTGCGCGAAGAGATCGCGTGCCTCTTGGCAGCGGGCACAGCATTGGTGCAACTCGACGAGCCGGTGCTATCAGAGGTGGTGTTTACCGGGGCTGCGACCCAGCGCAGCTTCATGTGCGGCGCACTTGGAGAGAAGAAAGAAGCATCGATCGAACTCGCCTTCGCTCGCGATCTGGTCAATGCGGTCACCAAGGGCTTTCCAATGGACCGACTGGCGCTGCACATGTGCCGCGGCAACTGGACAGCGGATGAGGGCGCAGCGCTTACTGGTGACTACATGCCGCTGGTGAGCACGCTGGCGCAGATGCAGGTCGGCACGCTATTGCTCGAACTGTGCACGCCGCGCGCGGGTGAGATCGAAGTGCTGTCGGCGCTGCCGGACCACATACGCGTCGGCGTCGGAGCGTGCAACCAGAAACATGCCCACATCGAGAGCGTTGAATCCATCGTCGCGCACGCCGAGCGCGCGATCCGCATCTTTGGTGCCGAGCGCATGCTGCTCACGCCGGATTGCGGCTTCGCGACGTTTGCCGACAATCCGGTTAGCTCCGAGCAGATTGCCGAGGGCAAACTGTCGGCGCTGGCTCAGGCGACAAGCATTCTGCGCGAGCGGCATCACGTTTGAAATGCAAACGTTCGTCATCGACAGCATCAGCGTAGTCGCTCGCGAAATGCGCGGCCAGATCGTCGTTACAGGGTCGCACGGCGGCACCAGCGCCGCACATCTGGCGCTAGCCCATCCGCCCGGTCTCGCGTTTTTCAACGACGCAGGGATGGGTCTCGACCATGCAGGCGTCAAGGGGCTCGAACTATTGAACGAAGCCGGTGTCGCCGCCTGCGCGGTTAGCCACGACACGGCGCGCATCGGCGAAGCAACAAGCACGCTCGCCACGGGACGGGTCAGCACCGCGAATTCACTCGCCGCACAGTCCGGAATTCGCGTCGGTCAGACGTGTGCAGAAGCGATCAGCTTTTTTGTTCAGACTAAGCTGCATAGGGGCTAGACGCCTGAATCGGTATTTATCGACTTTCGATAAATATAGGTGCTAGCCCCGGTGTGGAAACGGTTATCACACAAAGCTGAGCGGTTAAGTAGAGCCGTGGGTTTGTATCCACACGGTTCGCAGGATGTGCAGTCCTCGCTCCACTAAACCTTGGTTATTCCGGACGCCGTGGGCACCGGGGTGCCCACCCTACCCGCCTAAGCCGACGGGCGAGTCAGGGCTTTGGCGGCGTCCTGTCCGCCTCCGCCAGAAATCGATTAAACGTCGGCGTAATCACCAGCTCATTGACACAGGTATGCGCAGGCATTTCGGCGAGAAAAAGGATCGCCTTGCCCATATCGGCAGGCTGGATCATGCGGCTGCGTTGCGCGTCGGTCGGCGGCACCGGGCGCTTGTCCAGAATCGGTGTTGCCACTTCGCCTGGCACTAGTGATGTCGCCCTAATGCCGTGTGCGTACTCCTCGATGTTGATCGATTCTGTGAGCGCAATCACTGCGCGTTTGGTCGCGTTGTAAGCCGCGCCGGTCATGCGCGACGGATTGCGCGCGGCGGTGGAGGCCACGTTGATGATCAACCCGCCGCCCGCTTTGCGCATCGCCGGTAGCACCGCGTGGACGACGTAGAACACGCCAGAGAGATTGATATTCACGACATCGTCCCACGCGTCAAGCGTCAGGTTGTCAAGGTTGCGCTTTGGGGTGTTGATGCCCGCGCTGTTGACGACAATATCGATGAAGCCATGCTCGGCAACAATCGCGCTCGCAGTCGCCAGCACCGCATGTTTGTCGGCCACGTCGAGCACTATGGCTTGCGCGCTTCCGTGCCCCGGCAACGACTGAAGCGTTTTCAGTGCGGCAGCGGTCGTTTCCGGGTTACGCCCGGAAATTACTACATGCACTCCCGCCTTCACAAGCTCCACCGCGCCCGCCAGACCGATACCACTGCCGCCGCCAGTGATCCATGCGACTTTGTTTTCTAGTGATGTACTCATGTTGGGTTCTCGACTCGTTCTTTAAAGATGTTCCAGGAAAGGGAGCTCGACTCCTTATCCACCCTACCCGGCTTTCGCTATCGCATCAGCAGCGTCTTTTATGCGATAAAGCATCCGGATGTTTGAAACCGCGCCCAAAAGTAGAGCGGCAACTTTTTCATAGGTGTTTGCTGTTGTGGCAACCACACCAAAATGAATCGTATTTCGTGAGTCGCGCACGGTGTCGCTCCAAACAGCGGCGAATCGAAGTTCTTGAAGCCCCACTCCCGATGATTTCGACACTGAACTGAAGTGCTCCTGATGTTCGAAGATAGTCACCACCGTCTCAATCTTTTTGTAAGTACCGATCATGTGATCCTCGAGTTTTGCGCGTTGCTTTTCATATTTCG